>CANQUZ010000042.1 GCA_947627165.1 uncultured Roseburia sp. | reverse complement strand
TAAATGATTGCAATCCTAACTTTAACTGGCTAGGGTTGCAATTAATCTTGTTTAGCGTAGGAATACTTTGCGCTTACCTGACAATGATGACAAAGAAGAAGAATGATCTACTAATATTTCATATTTATGGCACCGGTTTTGCACCACTCACACCTCTTTTCATTACTTGCGCATACAAAAAGGCTTCCGAGCATACACTCGGAAGCCTTGATTTTACTACACTTTTTCAATTACTCGATGATAGAAGCCACACGACCGGAACCTACGGTACGTCCACCCTCACGGATAGCGAATGTAAGACCCTGCTCCATAGCTACTGGATGAATTAACTCGATTGTCATCTCGATGTTATCGCCAGGCATACACATCTCTGTACCAGCTGGTAAGTTACATACACCAGTTACGTCTGTTGTTCTGAAGTAGAACTGTGGACGATAGTTGTTGAAGAATGGAGTATGACGGCCACCCTCGTCTTTGGTTAATACGTAAACCTGTGCTGTAAATTTACGATGGCAGGTTACAGTACCTGGTTTAGCAAGAACCTGACCACGAACAATCTGGTCACGGTTGATACCACGAAGTAATGCACCGATGTTATCACCAGCCTGAGCCTCGTCTAACATTTTACGGAACATCTCGATACCGGTTACAACAGTTGTCTGAACATCCTCTTTCACACCTAAGATCTCAAGCGGATCACTCAAATGTAACGTACCTCTTTCTACACGGCCTGTAGCAACTGTACCACGTCCTGTGATGGTGAATACGTCCTCGACTGGCATTAAGAAAGGTTTATCTGTATCACGCTCTGGGTTTGGAATGTAATCATCTACTGTATCCATTAACTCCATGATTTTGTCGCCCCACTCGCCGTTTGGATCCTCAAGAGCTTTTAATGCGGAACCTTTTACGATTGGGCATCCTTCAAAGCCGTACTCTTCTAACTGCTCTGTGATTTCCATCTCTACTAACTCAAGTAACTCTGGATCGTCAACCATATCGCATTTGTTCATGAATACAACGATGTAAGGTACACCTACCTGACGGGATAATAAGATGTGCTCTTTTGTCTGAGCCATAACACCGTCAGTAGCTGCTACAACAAGGATAGCGCCGTCCATCTGAGCAGCACCAGTGATCATGTTCTTAACGTAGTCAGCATGTCCTGGGCAGTCAACGTGTGCATAGTGTCTTTTCTCTGTCTCATACTCTACGTGAGCAGTAGAAATAGTAATACCACGCTCTCTCTCTTCCGGAGCTTTATCGATGTTTTCGAAATCAGTTGCAGTGTTTCCGGCAACTCTCTCTGCAAGAACTTTTGTGATAGCAGCTGTTAAAGTTGTTTTACCATGGTCAACGTGTCCGATGGTACCAATATTACAATGTGGTTTTGTTCTTTCAAACTTAGCTTTTGCCATTTTTGAATATCCTCCTTAAATTGATGCCCTCACGGGCTATTCTCTTAATTTATAACTCGCTACTTTTGATTATATAGAATAATCACCCGATTTTCAAGTTATTTCTTACCGTATTTCCCATATTTTATGGGAAATACGGATGTTTTTGACGCCTGGAAATTTATTTTCCTTTTTCTGCCAATACCTTTTCCTGGATGTTCTTCGGCACCTGCTCATATTTCTCAAAGAACATAGAGTAGTTTCCGCGTCCCTGCGTCTTAGAACGCAGGTCTGTGGAATATCCGAACATCTCAGCAAGCGGTACAAATGCGCGGACAATCTTGCCTCCGCCGATATCGTCCATACCTTCAATACGTCCACGGCGGGAATTGATATCGCCGATAACGTCGCCCATGTATTCTTCCGGCATGGTCACTTCTACTTTCATGATAGGCTCAAGCAATACCGGGTTGGCTTTCTGCATAGCCTCTTTAAATGCCATAGAACCTGCAATGTGGAACGCCATCTCGGATGAGTCGACCTCATGGTAAGAACCGTCGTATACATTAGCGTGTACACCGAGTACGGGGAATCCACCAAGGATACCAGCTTTTGCAGCTTCCTCAATACCTTCGCCGACTGCCGGGATATACTCCTTCGGGATTGCGCCGCCGACAACGGTAGATTCAAATTTGAATGTCTCTTCCGCATTTGCATCCATCGGCTCAAATTTTACTTTACAGTGTCCATACTGTCCGCGTCCACCGGACTGTTTTGCATATTTGTATTCAACATCTACCGGTTTGGTAAAGGTCTCTTTGTAAGCAACCTGCGGTGCGCCGACATTTGCTTCTACCTTAAACTCACGGAGCAGACGGTCAACGATGATCTCCAAATGAAGCTCACCCATACCTGCAATGATGGTCTGGCCTGTCTCCTGATCGGTATGCGCACGGAATGTAGGATCTTCCTCTGCAAGTTTTGCAAGGGCTTCACCCATTTTACCCTGTCCGGCTTTTGTCTTGGGCTCAATTGCAAGCTCAATAACCGGCTCTGGGAATTCCATGGACTCTAAGATAACAGGATTCTGCTCATCGCAGATGGTATCGCCGGTTGTTGTAAATTTAAATCCGACTGCTGCTGCAATGTCACCGGAATAAACTTTATCCAGTTCCTGTCTCTTATTTGCGTGCATCTGTAAGATACGTCCAACACGCTCTTTTTTGTCTTTGGTTGCATTTAATACATAAGAACCGGAGTTCATGGTACCGGAATAAACTCTAAAGAATGCAAGCTTACCAACGAACGGGTCAGCCATAATCTTAAACGCCAATGCAGAGAACGGCTCTTCGTCAGAAGAATGTCTCTCTATCTCGTTTCCATCTAAGTCAACGCCTTTGATGGACGGGATATCCGTCGGCGCCGGCATATACTCAATAACCGCATCGATTAATTTCTGAACGCCTTTGTTTCTGTAAGCTGAACCGCAGCAAACAGGTATCGCTGCGCATTCACAGGTAGCTTTTCTTAATGCTGCTTTCATCTCTTCAACAGACGGTTCCTCGCCCTCAAGATATAACATCATTAAGTCGTCGTCTAATTCACAGACTTTTTCCACCAGTTCCGCATGGTACAGTTCCGCATCGTCTTTCATGTCGCCTAAATCATCGGTAACTGTGATATCATCGCCCTTGTCGTCATTGTAGATGTAAGCTTTCATCTCGAACAGGTCAATGATACCTTTGAACTCATCCTCTTTACCGATTGGCAGCTGAAGGATGATCGCATTTTTGCCTAATCTGGTACGGATCTGGTCAACAGCTCCGTAGAAATTTGCACCCAAAATATCCATCTTGTTGATGAATGCCATTCTAGGTACATTATAGGTATCAGCCTGACGCCACACGTTTTCTGACTGCGGTTCAACGCCACCCTTTGCACAGAAGACGCCGACAGCGCCGTCAAGCACACGAAGGGAACGCTCTACCTCTACCGTAAAGTCAACGTGTCCTGGAGTATCAATAATGTTGATACGATGCTCTAAAGCACCAGCCTTTGGTTTTGCAAACTCTTCCAAAGTCCAACGGCATGTTGTAGCGGCTGATGTAATCGTGATACCTCTTTCCTGCTCCTGCTCCATCCAGTCCATGGTAGCAGTACCCTCGTGAGTATCACCAATCTTATAGTTAACACCGGTATAATAAAGAATACGCTCGGTCAATGTGGTCTTACCAGCATCAATGTGAGCCATAATACCAATGTTTCTGGTTCTCTCTAATGGATATTCTCTTCCAGCCAAGGTATTTCCTCCTTAAAAACTTAAGCAATATGCCCTATTGCAAAGCTGCAATGCATAAAAGCAAAGTCTTTGTCCCGCACGGACAGTCCCTTCCTTAGAATCTGTAGTGTGCGAACGCTTTGTTTGCCTCTGCCATCTTGTGCATATCTTCTTTTTTCTTCACAGCTGCTCCCGTATTGTTAGCTGCATCCATGATTTCATTTGCAAGCCTTTCTTCCATGGTCTTCTCACCTCTGTTGCGAGAGTAAGTTGTCAGCCAGCGAAGAGCTAAAGCCTGACGGCGGTCCGGTCTAACCTCAATAGGCACCTGGTAAGTAGCGCCGCCAATACGTCTTGCCTTTACCTCAAGAACAGGCATAACGTTGTTCATGGCTTCTTCAAATACTTCAAGAGCAGGTTTTTCTGTTTTTTGCTCTACTCTTGCAAAAGCTCCATATACAATCTTCTGCGCTACGCCTTTCTTACCGTCTAACATAATGTTATTGATAAGTTTGGTAACCACTTTATTATTGTATATTGGATCTGCTAATACATCTCTTTTCTGCGTATGTCCTTTACGTGGCACGGTTCTTCCCTCCTTAATCATAATTTACTATACAGACGGCCGTCTGCATTTACTGAATGACTCAGCGAACTTCATTGCGATTAATTCAACGGTACTCACATAGTGTTCGTGCGGAAATCTATCAACTGTGATAATAATCCCAACACTAAACCTTTAGATCATGCTGCTGCATGACGTGATACTATTGGTTCTTTCATCATCAGGCAATCTTTATCAGATTACTTTCCAGCCTTAGGCCTCTTAGCGCCGTATTTAGAACGGGCCTGTTTTCTGTTAGCGACTCCCGCTGTATCAAGCGTACCACGGATGATGTGATATCTTGTACCTGGTAAGTCCTTAACACGGCCTCCACGGATAAGAACAACGCTATGCTCCTGTAAGTTGTGTCCCTCACCCGGAATGTAGCTTGTTACCTCGATTCCGTTGGAAAGACGAACTCTGGCAATCTTTCTAAGAGCTGAGTTAGGTTTTTTAGGAGTTGCTGTTTTCACAGCAGTGCATACACCTCTCTTCTGTGGGGAAGAAGCATTGGTTGGTTTCTTCTGAAGTGAGTTGTAACCCTTCTGAAGCGCAGGCGCTGTAGACTTCTTAACTGATGTCTGACGTCCTTTTCTTACTAACTGGTTAAATGTTGGCATTATTTTCACCTCCTGTTTAAATGAATCTACGACATTGGCATACACTTTCGTGTATACGCTAAGTCATTATATAGTCACAAAGTTAAGATGTCAAGCACTTTTTTGCAGAATCCCCTTGAAAACAGGGGGAATCGGACGCTGCCCATCCCCCTGATCTGGTATTAGGAAATTTAAGGTATGCAGTCTTCTTTTACAGTATTGACCGTCCCAAAACCATTTATTCACATTTTTGCTATAAACTTCCGCCAACGGCCGCAGCTTCTTTGGTGAAAGGCTTTTATGCCGGGTATTTCTTTCCTGTCCTGCGGCTTTCCGGAAAAAACAAATCCTGGTTTTACGCCATTCACGGCGAAAAAACGGGGACAGATACAACACTCCATCCCCGTTTTCCTATTTTCTGAAAGATTTACTGCTCGATCGGATCCTCTTCCGGATAATCATCATCCATCATATAATCATCATCGTCATAATCGTCGTAGTCGTCATAATCATCAAACAACAGTTCATCTTCCTCATTGATCTCTGTATTTAATTTTATATTGCGGTAACGCTTCATACCTGTACCGGCGGGGATCAGCTTACCAATGATTACGTTTTCTTTCATACCAATCAATGGGTCAACTTTTCCTTTGATTGCCGCTTCTGTCAGAACCTTTGTCGTCTCCTGGAAAGAAGCTGCGGACAAGAAGGAGTTCGTTGCCAGGGAAGCCTTGGTAATTCCGAGCAGTACCTGTTTTCCTTCTGCTAATTCCAATCCTTCTTTTTCCAGTCTTTCGTTGGTGTCCTCAAAATCCAAAGTGTCTACCAACGTTCCCGGAAGCATATCAGAATCGCCGTTGGTCTCTACGCGAATCTTCTGCAGCATCTGGCGCACAATGACCTCAATATGCTTATCATTGATTTCTACACCCTGCAGACGGTATACACGCTGAACCTCGCGAAGCATATAATCCTGAACGGCACGGACGCCCTTAATCTTTAAGATGTCGTGCGGGTTTACAGAGCCTTCTGTCAGCTCGTCGCCGGCCTCTAACACAGCCCCGTCCGTAATCTTGATTCTGGAACCGTAGGGGATAAGGTATGCCTTTGTCTCCCCGGTTTCACTATTTGTAACTACGATTTCACGTTTTTTCTTGGTATCTTTAATCGTAGCTACGCCGCCAAATTCTGTGATAATCGCAAGACCTTTCGGCTTTCTCGCCTCGAAGATTTCCTCGACACGGGGAAGACCCTGGGTAATATCGTTACCGGCAACGCCGCCTGTGTGGAAAGTACGCATGGTAAGCTGTGTACCCGGCTCACCAATGGACTGTGCGGCAATAATACCGATTGCTTCACCCACCTGCACAGCCTGGCCGGTCGCCATGTTCGCCCCATAACATTTTGCACAGACGCCCATATGGGAACGGCAGGATAATACGGTACGGATTTTCACCTTCGTCAATGGCTCGCCTTTGTCATCCACGCCTTTGCTCATGACAAGAGCCGCGCGCTTTGGCGTAATCATGTGGTTTTCCTCCACTAACACATTGCCCTCTGCATCATAGATCGTGTTGCAGGAGAAACGTCCGGTAATGCGCTCCTGGAGGCTCTCAATCTCTTCTTTTCCATCCATGAAATCAGACACCCACATACCTGGAATCTCTCGGTCCGTACCCTCGCAGCAATCTGATTCACGGACAATCATGTGCTGTGAAACGTCAACCAGACGCCTTGTCAAATAACCGGAGTCAGCGGTACGAAGCGCCGTATCGGAAAGACCTTTCCGCGCACCGTGAGCAGACATGAAGTATTCCAATACGTCAAGGCCTTCACGGAAGTTTGACTTAATCGGCAGCTCAATGGTTCTACCGGTTGTATCCGCCATCAAACCACGCATACCTGCAAGCTGTTTAATCTGCTTATCGGAACCACGGGCTCCGGAGTCAGCCATCATAAAGATGTTGTTATATTTATCCAGACCGGAAAGCAGCGCATGGGTCAGCTCCTCGTCCGTTTCCTTCCAGGTTTCCACAACTTCTTTGTAACGCTCCTCTTCGGTGATAAGACCACGTTTATACTGTTTCATAATGCGGTCTACCGTGTCCTGCGCGTCCTGAATCATCTGCGGTTTCTGCGGGGGCACAGTCATGTCGGAAATGGATACTGTCATCGCAGCCCTGGTGGAATATTTATACCCCATTGCCTTTACAGCATCAAGCACTTCTGCGGTTTTCGTTGCGCCATGAATGTTGATGACCTTTTCTAAAATCTGCTTGTTCTGTTTCTTCGCAACCAGGAAATCCACTTCCAGTTTCAGCTCATTTCCCGGAATGCTTCTGTCTACAAATCCCAAATCCTGCGGAATAATCTCATTGAAAATGAAACGTCCCAGCGTAGATTCTACGTTTTCCTCTAACACGGTTCCATCCGGCATCGTTTTGCTCATGCGAACCTTGATTCTGGAATGGAGCGTTACCACGCCGTTCTCATAAGCCAGAATGGCTTCGTTTACATTCTTAAAGGATTTGCCCTCTCCCTTAGCGCCCGGCCTCTCCTGTGTCAGATAATAAATACCAAGCACCATGTCCTGAGAAGGAACGGCAACAAGACCGCCATCGGACGGCTTTAACAAGTTGTTTGGCGATAACAGCATGAACCGGCACTCTGCCTGCGCCTCTACGGAAAGCGGCAGATGGACAGCCATCTGGTCGCCGTCAAAGTCCGCATTGAACGCCGTACATACCAGCGGATGCAGCTTAATCGCCTTACCTTCTACTAAAATCGGCTCAAACGCCTGAATGCCAAGACGGTGAAGAGTAGGAGCACGGTTCAGCATTACCGGATGTTCTTTGATGATGTCCTCTAATACGTCCCAGACCTCTGTCTGAAGCCTTTCCACCATCTTTTTCGCGCTCTTAATGTTATGAGCGGTTCCGTTTGCAACCAGCTCTTTCATAACGAACGGTTTAAACAGCTCGATTGCCATTTCTTTCGGAAGACCGCACTGATAAATCTTTAACTTCGGCTCTACGCAGATAACAGAACGGCCGGAATAGTCAACACGTTTTCCAAGTAAGTTCTGGCGGAAACGTCCGGATTTTCCCTTTAACATATCCGATAAAGATTTCAGCGCCCTGTTGCCGGGGCCCGTAACAGGACGGCCGCGGCGTCCGTTATCAATCAGCGCATCCACAGCTTCCTGCAGCATCCGTTTTTCATTGCGGACAATAATGTCCGGTGCGCCTAACTCTAGCAATCTTCTCAAACGGTTGTTTCTGTTGATGATTCTTCTATACAAGTCATTTAAGTCTGAGGTCGCAAAACGGCCGCCGTCCAACTGGACCATAGGGCGCAAATCCGGCGGAATGACCGGAATCACATCCATAATCATCCACTCCGGCTTATTTCCGGACTCCCGGAATGCCTCTACCACTTCCAGGCGTTTCACAATCCTCGCACGCTTCTGCCCGGTAGCGTCTACAAGCTCCGCCTTTAACTCCGCGGAATCTTTCTCCAGGTCGATTGCCTGCAATAACTCCTGAATTGCCTCAGCGCCCATGCCGGTACGGAAAGCGTTTCCATACTGCTCTCTCGCATCCTGGTACTCACTCTCGGAAAGGACCTGTTTATACTGCAGAGCCGTATTGCCTGCATCCAGTACGATATAGGACGCAAAATACAGCACCTTTTCTAAGGTTCTTGGAGATAAATCCAGCATCAATCCCATGCGGGACGGAATACCTTTGAAATACCAGATATGGGATACCGGCGCCGCCAGTTCAATATGCCCCATACGCTCCCTGCGGACGCTTGCCTTTGTAATCTCAACGCCGCAGCGATCGCAGACAACACCTTTGTAACGAATCTTTTTATATTTCCCGCAATGACATTCCCAGTCTTTGCTCGGTCCGAAAATCTTTTCACAAAACAAACCGTCTTTTTCCGGCTTTAGGGTTCTATAGTTAATGGTTTCTGGTTTCTTTACTTCGCCTCTCGACCATTCCCGAATCTTTTCCGGTGACGCCAACCCGATTTTAATGGCATCAAATGAGATAGACTGACTTTCGTTTTCTTTACTCATTGTTTCTGGCATTATGACACTCCCTTTCACTTTTTTTCATCCCGGAGCGGTTATCACATTGAAACCGCCTCGGGACGCTACTTCTATGCTGCGCAAGCGCCGTCCGGCAGTTTGGCAGTTTTATTCGTCAAAATCGACATCGTCTTCCGCGTCATCAAAAAAGTCCGTATCGTCGTCATCCTCTTCCTCTTCTTCCACATCCACGAGTTCTTCGTTTTCCACGTCAAACTCTTTCTGGGAGAAGCCCATTCTTGCAAAGGAATCACTGTCCTCAAACGCAAAATCCTTGTCGCCGGAAATGATAGAGTTCAAATCGGTATTTCCATACTCGCTCGTTTCCATCAGCTCTACTTCATTTCTATCCTCGTCTAAGACTTTGACATCCAGGCCTAACGACTGCAATTCTTTCAGCAGCACTTTAAAGGATTCCGGAATGCCCGGCTCAGGGATATTATCGCCCTTGATAATCGCCTCATAGGTCTTGACACGTCCCACAACATCATCGGATTTTACCGTCAGGATTTCCTGCAGGGTGTAGGATGCGCCATATGCCTCCAATGCCCAAACCTCCATCTCTCCGAAACGCTGACCGCCAAACTGTGCCTTACCGCCTAATGGCTGCTGGGTTACAAGGGAGTACGGACCGGTAGAACGGGCATGAATCTTGTCATCTACCAGGTGATGCAGTTTCAGGTAGTGCATATGACCTATCGTAACCGGTGAATCAAAAGGTTCTCCGGTACGCCCGTCTCGCAGCTGCACCTTTCCGTCCCTGGAAATCGGAACTCCCTTCCACAAGGATCTGTGCGCCCTATTGTCATACAAGTACTTCATGACGTCTTCTCTGAGCGTATCTTTATATTTTTCTTCAAAATCTTCCCATTCAAAATTTACATAATCATTTGCCAGCTCTAAGGTATCCTGAATATCAATTTCCTTTGCGCCGTCAAATACAGGCGTTTCAATGTTAAAGCCCAATGCCTTCGCCGCAAGGCTCAAATGGATTTCAAGCACCTGGCCAATGTTCATACGGGACGGCACGCCCAAAGGATTCAATACGATGTCAAGAGGACGGCCGTTTGGCAGGAACGGCATATCTTCTACCGGCAATACACGGGAAACGACACCCTTGTTACCATGGCGGCCTGCCATCTTATCACCCACCGAAATTTTTCTCTTCTGGGCAATGTAGATACGAACTGCCTGGTTGACTCCCGGTGACAATTCATCGCCATTTTCTCTGGTAAATACCTTCGCATCCACAACGATACCGTACTCGCCGTGAGGAACCTTTAAGGAGGTGTCACGAACTTCCCTTGCTTTCTCACCGAAGATAGCGCGCAGTAACCGCTCCTCCGCGGTAAGCTCTGTCTCCCCTTTCGGAGTCACCTTACCAACCAAGATATCACCGGCAAGCACCTCAGCACCAATGCGGATAATTCCTCTCTCATCCAAATCTTTCAGAGCCTCGTCGCCAACGCCCGGAACGTCCCTGGTTATCTCTTCCGGCCCTAATTTCGTATCGCGGGCCTCTGCCTCATATTCCTCAATATGGATGGATGTATAAACATCATCCTGTACCAGCCTCTCGCTGAGGAGTACCGCATCCTCGTAGTTATAACCTTCCCAGGTCATAAATCCGATTAATGGATTTTTACCGAGAGCTAACTCACCGTTAGAAGTGGACGGTCCGTCAGCAATGACTTCCCCTGCTTCCACACGGTCGCCTTTAAATACGATTGGTCTCTGGTTATAGCAGTTCGACTGGTTACTTCTGGAGAATTTGGTCAATTTATAGACGTCTCTGGTTCCCTCGTCGCTCCGAATCACAATCTTGCTGGACTCGGCGATTTCCACCACGCCGGCTCTCTTTGCCACAACGCAGACGCCGGAGTCTACTGCCGCTTTCGTTTCCATACCAGTTCCTACGACAGGAGCGTCAGTCGTCAAAAGAGGCACTGCCTGACGCTGCATATTGGATCCCATCAGCGCACGGTTTGCGTCGTCGTTCTGCAGGAATGGAATCAAGGCAGTCGCCACAGAAAATACCATCTTTGGAGACACGTCCATGTAGTCAAACATGGTCTTTTCATACTCCTGCGTCTCCTCTCTGTAACGGCCGGATACGGTGTTACGGACAAAATGCCCCTCTTCGTCTAACGCCTCGTTTGCCTGGGCAACGTGATAATTATCCTCTTCATCTGCCGTCATATAGACCACTTCATCCGTCACGCGCGGATTTTTAGGATCTGATTTATCAATTTTACGGTATGGCGCCTCTACAAAACCATACTCATTGATTCTTGCATAGCTTGCAAGAGAGTTAATCAAACCGATATTTGGTCCCTCAGGCGTCTCAATCGGACACATCCTGCCATAATGGGAATAGTGAACGTCTCGCACCTCGAATCCGGCGCGGTCTCTGGACAAACCGCCAGGGCCTAACGCAGACAGACGTCTCTTATGGGTCAGCTCACCCAGCGGGTTGTTCTGATCCATGAACTGTGACAGCTGGGAAGAACCGAAAAACTCTTTCACTGCCGCTGTCACCGGTTTTATGTTAATCAGACTCTGCGGGGAAATGCTCTCCAAATCCAGAGTCGTCATTCTCTCACGAACCACTCTCTCTAAACGGGAAAGGCCGATGCGGTACTGATTCTGCAGCAGCTCACCCACAGCGCGGATACGTCTGTTTCCCAAGTGGTCGATATCATCATCATGGCCGATTTCATACTCTAAATGCATATTATAATTGATGGATGCAAAGATATCATCCTTCGTAATATGCTTTGGAATCAAATCACCTACATTTTTGCGGATCGCTTCTTTTAAGTCCTCCACATCCGGATTTTCTTCCATTAACTGAGCCAAAATCGGATAATAAACAAGCTCTGTAATGCCAAGCTCCCTTGGGTTGCAGTCCACATAATGCCGCAAATCCACCATCATGGAAGACAGTACTTTGACATTTCTTGTCTCGCCCTGAATCCATACATAGGGAACTGCCGCATTCTGGATATCGTCCGCCAAAGAGCGAGTCACTTCCGTCCCCGCCTCCGCAATGATTTCGCCTGTAGTTACATCTACGACGTCTTCCGCTAAAACCTGTCCGTTAATGCGGTTTTTCAAAGCTAACTTCTTATTGAATTTATAGCGTCCGACTTTGGCAAGGTCATATCTTCTCGGGTCAAAAAACATAGCAGAAATAAGGCTCTCCGCACTCTCTACCGTCAGCGGCTCGCCTGGTCTGATTTTCTTATATAATTCAAGAAGGCCCTCTTCATAGTTGGTTGCAACGTCTTTTCCAAAACTTGCCAAAATCTTTGGCTCCTCACCGAACATATCGATGATCTCCTGATTGCTCCCAACGCCAAGGGCGCGGATCAATACAGTAATCGGAACCTTTCTGGTTCTATCTACACGAACATAGAAAACGTCATTGGAGTCAGTTTCGTACTCTAACCAAGCGCCACGGTTTGGAATTACAGTACAAGAATACAACGTCTTACCCACTTTATCGTGGGCAACTCCGTAATAGATTCCCGGAGAACGCACCAACTGGCTGACGATAACACGCTCTGCGCCGTTGATTACGAAGGTACCTGTTTCGGTCATCAAAGGAAGGTCGCCCATGAATATCTCATGTTCGTTGATTTCATCCGTTTCCTTATTGTGAAGTCTGACCTTTACCTTTAAAGGCGCTGCGTATGTTGCATCTCTTTCTTTACACTCAGGGATCGTGTATTTTACATCTGTTTCGCACAGCGTAAAATCAACGAAATCCAGACTCAGATGACCGCTGTAATCAGCAATCGGAGAGATATCAGCAAAAACTTCTTTTAAGCCCTCTTTCAAGAACCACTGGTAGGAGTCTTTTTGGACTTCTATCAGATTCGGCATCTCTAATACCTCTTTCTGTCTTGAGTAACTCATACGTATGCCTTTTCCGGCTTTCGCCGGACGTATTCTGTTTTTCTCCATTGACGTTTCACCTCTCGTTTTTATAATCAACAAGCAAATACCTGTTGTAAAATCCTCTACACTACCTCATCCCGAAAGATCATGGTTTGTGGGCATGAACACCATGCTGCCACTATATATAGTAGCGCGCGCCAGACTCCTTCCGCAAAACTGGAAAGTCCTCGGTTTTTATGGCTTTCCCTGCATGGATTCCCCCAAAAAAGCCATAATAAGTCCACTGCACCACAATAGTGCAATTTACACAATAGCACAAAAAGCAAGCATACGTCAAGCCTTTTTCAAAAAATTATTTGTAACAGTTCAGCCATAAGCAGTCTCGTAAGCGAATCATGCTTGCATGAATGAGCATACGAGACTGCTTATGAGCAGAACGCCCGTTCATGAGCAATCCGCTTACG
>CANQUZ010000041.1 GCA_947627165.1 uncultured Roseburia sp. | reverse complement strand
GATGGGGGAGGGGGAGAAAACCTTCTGCCAGATTTGTAATTATTATGGCGGGGCAAAGGACGGGGGATTAGAAGCTATCCGGGGGATTGCGTACCGTTTCCATGGGAGGATTGTAGTGAACGCTTCCCAGGAGCCCCTCGCCATGAGCGACATTCCGTTTTGTTACGAGAAAATCGAAGATTTTAAGAATCGGATTATTTATTATGAATCCAGCCGCGGCTGCCCGTTTTCCTGCAGCTATTGCCTCTCTTCCATAGATAAGAGGCTTCGGTTCCGCAGCTTGGATCTGGTGAAAGAGGAACTGCAGTTTTTTATCGACAGACAGGCGGCACAGGTTAAATTTGTGGATCGGACGTTTAACTGCAATCATGGTCATGCTGTGGAAATCTGGCGCTATATCAGGGAGCACGACAACGGCATTACGAATTTTCACTTTGAGATATCAGCAGATTTATTGACCAGGGAGGAATTAGAACTGATTGGGACGATGCGCCCGGGACTCATACAGTTGGAAATCGGGGTGCAGTCCACTCATGGGGTTACGCTTGCGGAAATACACCGGACCATGAAGTGGGAGCGGCTGAAAGAGGTGGTGCTGGAGATCCAAAGCTATGGCAATGTCCATGAGCATTTAGACCTGATAGCAGGGCTGCCCTATGAGGATTACGATACGTTTGCGCAATCCTTTGATGAGGTTTATGCCTTAAAGCCAAACCAACTGCAGTTAGGCTTCCTAAAAGTGCTGAAAGGTTCTTATCTCTATGAACATACAGAGGAATATGGCATTTGCTATCGCAGCAGGCCGCCCTATGAAGTGCTGAAAACCAACTGGCTGGATTTTGACGCAGTGCTTCGCATCAAACAGGTAGAGGAGATGGTGGAGGCCTATTATAACAGCGGACAGTTTGAAGTGACGATGAAGCTGTTAGACCTGCTGTTTCCCAGTGCCTTTGCGATGTTCCAGATGTTGGGGAGCTTTTACGAGCAGAGGGGATATTTTTCGGTAAGCCATTCAAGGATGCAGCGGACAGAGATTTTATTGGAGTTCCTGGAGGGCTTTTTTGGGGATCGGGAGGAGCTGTGCGACCTCTTCCGGGAAAGTCTGCTTTTTGATTTGTACTACCGTGAGAACGTCAGGAGCAGGCCGTCCTGGGCGGCGGATAGCAGCGAGTGGAAAGCTGCCACCAGAAACTATTGCAAGAATGGAAAACAGTCCCATGTGGAACGGTTTCATTACCGTTTTCCGGAGAAGGGAGAACGCACGCTGCGCTCGCTTCCCCGGAGAGAGGAAACGCCGCTGTTCGCCTTATTTGACTACACGAAACGGAATCCCCTGGATCGCCAGGCAGAGATTTGCTGGGTAGCGCCGGAAGGAAATAAGGACTGATCATCCGGCATAAATAGGAAAGAAGGAACATAAATTGATAGAGGATTATGCGGCAATCGATTTGGAGATGACGGGACTGTGCGCGAAAACCGACCGGATATTGGAAGTGGGGGCTGTGCGGGTGAGAAAAGGGAAAGTGGAGGATACCTTTTCTGCCCTTATCAGGCAGCAGGGCAAAATACCGGAGGAGGTTACGAATCTGACAGGCATCACGGAGGAGATGGCGGCGTCGGGGGCGGAATTGGATGAAGCGTTAGAAGCGTTTTTTCTTTTTGTGGGCGAAGAGGTGTTGGTAGGACAAAATATCATCTTTGATTACAGCTTTTTAAAACAGTGGGCAGTGAACCATAACTATCCCTTTGAGCGGAAAGCAGTGGATACCTTAAAGCTGGCGCGGAAATTCCTGCCGGAGGGAGAGAAAAAGAATTTGGAGAACCTGTGCCGTTATTTTCAGATTGAACGGCAAAATGCCCACCGGGCGTTAGATGACGCGCTGGAGACGGCGGAGGTTTTTGAAAAGTTAAAAGAGGTTTATGGAAAGGGAAATGAGGAGGCGTTTGAACCGAAGCCGCTACAGTACCGGGCAAAAAAGCAATCCCCGGCGACGCCGCTGCAGATCAGCCGCCTGAAAAAGTATGCGGCGCATTACCCCGCAGAGCTTCCGGAAAATTTTGAGGGGATGACCAAAAGCCAGGCGTCAAGGCTTACCGACCGGCTGATTGCCGTGTATGGAAAACTGCCGTGATCAGCAGAACGCCCGTTCATGAGCAATCTTTGAAGCACGTAGTGCGGGATTGCGAATGGCGTGGGCTGAACTGTTACAATTTCTGATGTAATTTTTCTAAAATAGACGGCTTCATGAAAGAAGTTAGGTTTTCGGCTACCGAGATTAAGCGTTCCATGTCTTCCCTGCGGTGTTCGCTCTGATAGATATCTGCCAAAAGAAGAAAATTCTGGCTCAAATCGGAACCGATGCGGATGCCGTATTCTAAGACGGTTTCTGCTTCTTCCTGCTGTCCTATCTCTATAAGGGCGGAGGCATATGTGATTAAAGTCTGACAGAGCGTGTTGAAATTCTGCTCGTATTCGGTCAATGCATTCAGGTTTGCTATGCCATAGGTGAGTTTTAACTCCGTGTTGGTCTGAGAACCTAAATTCAGGATTTGTTTGTGGGAAAGCTCGGCCAATGTGGCTTCACATTCTTTTATGGTATCATTTTCGTGAATGCCTATTGGAAATTTGTCCAAAGGTATGGTAATATAGGGGAGACCGCTGATATCCTGGCGGCGGGTCTGGTTTGCCCTGCGCTCTGTTTCCCAGAAGTTATCCGTTGTTTCTTCTTGGATTCTGGTATGCCTTTTTCGGAAAAAAGAGAGTACGGAACAAATAATAATAAACAGACCGAAAAGTTTCATGGACAATATCCTTTCTATTATTAGTCTTACGAAGATGAGGTGAAATCAATGTACAATTTCAGTAAGAAGAAAAATAAGAAACTACTGGCAGCGATTGTAATCGTTATCGTTGCAACGATGCTGCTGACAACAGTTTTGGCTGCGTTTATGTAAAATATACTAAAATTCGGGAGCGGAGTCAAATATATTTGTAGCGCTGCACCTTGAAAAAGAGAGTAATTGTGATAAAATGGACAAAAAGATTTGTTCACCATAAAAGCGAAGGGGAGTGCGCGGAAAATGGAATACGCGGCGCGGGATTTGTGCCTGCGCAAAAAAGCCCCTTGGCGGAAAATGCGCTGAAAGCGGCGGAATGAGAGGAAAAATGAAAAGAATAAGTAAAATAGGAGTCTGTCTGGGGATCATGTTAGCGGCAGGCGTTGCTTTTGCGGCGCCGGAAGGGATTCGGGCAGCGGAGGACGGACGGATTGCAAAAGGCGTCTATATCGGCAATATAGCTGTCGGAGGAATGACCGCGGAAGAAGCGGAAGAGGCGGTGAGAGCCTATGTGGAGAGCGCGGGACAGGCGGTGTTCTCGCTGAATGCGGGGGAAAACAGCATTGAGGTGACAGGGGCAGAATTAGGAGCCTCCTTTCAAAATATGAATGTGATCCATAAAGCGATGGATGTATGCAGAAGCGGCAATCTGATTAAGCGGTATAAGGATAAAAAAGACTTGGAAAACGGCGGAGTGGTCATTGATATGGTTTTAGACATTGATAAATCCGCAGTGACATCTATATTAGAGGAGAACTCAGACCAGCTGAACCGGGAGGCGGTTGACAGTACACTGGTACATGAGGACGGCGCGTTCCGCGTCATAGAGGGCGAGCAGGGAGTTGCGGTAAATATCAGCGACTCTGTCGGCATCATTGAAGACTATATTAGCGAGAGCTGGGACGGGGAGGACGCGTCCATTGAATTGGCGGCAGAGATTGTGGAGCCGAAAGGAACCAAAGAGGAACTTTCAAAAGTCCGGGATTTGTTGGGGAGCTATACTACGAATTACAGCAGCTCCACGCAGAACCGCTGCGACAATATTTCCAACGCCGCAAGCAAAATCAATGGAACAGTGCTGTATCCGGGAGAGGAATTTTCAGTGTACGAGGCGATTGGCCCGTTAGACGCCGCCAACGGATATGAACTTGCCGGCGCTTATGAAAACGGGCAGACCGTACAGTCATACGGCGGCGGCGTATGCCAGGTATCCACAACGTTATATAATGCCGTTATCTTAGCGGAGTTAGAGATTACAGAACGGTTCAACCATTCTATGATTGTCACTTATGTAAAGCCTTCCATGGATGCGGCCATTGCAGGAGACTACAAAGACTTAAAATTTGTCAACAATCAGGATTCGCCGATTTTTCTGGAGGGATACACGCAGGGGAGAAATCTGTATTTTAACGTTTACGGCGAAGAAACACGGCCCGCCAACCGAAAGGTTTCCTTTGAGAGCGAAGTGATTTCGCAGCAGGATCCGGGAACGCAGTTTGTGGGAACCGGCGATCCGGTAGGATATATCGGCGTTTCCCAGGATAAGCATACAGGATATGTGGCGCAGCTGTGGAAGGTCGTGACGGTAGACGGCACACAGCAAAGCCGTGAGGTTTTCAATAAGAGCACTTACAAAGCGTCTCCAAAGGTGGTCAAAGTAGGGACGGCTTCTGCGGATCCCAACGTTTCGGCAATCATAGGCGCTGCGATTGCTACCGGCGACGAAGGGGCAATCTATGCGGCAGTGGCGCCTTATACGGCGGCAGCCAGCGCGCCGCAGGAACCGGCACCGCCGCAGCCTTCCCCAGAGGAGCAGGCGATTATAGGAGACGGGCAGGTGGATGCCGGAAGCACGGGCGGACAGTAATGTGCCTGTGGCTCAGCGCGTCTTGCGCCGTGGTTTTTATAAGCTGGAAAGGCTGTCTCATATGAGACAGCCTTGACTTGTAACATACAGCATGGAGAAATGGGAATGAAGATTGGAAAAGTTCCGGAGAATGTACTAAAGCGCTCCGTATTGAAACAAATTCATACAAAAAGGCCGGAGGTATTATTGGGGGCTAATGTGGGGGAAGATTGCGCCGCAATAAAATTAGCGGCGGATGAAATGGTCGTTTTGTCCACCGATCCCATCACCGGCGCCGTGCAGGATATTGGGAGCCTTGCCATACAGGTGACGGTCAATGACCTGGCAAGCTCCGGGGCGGAGCCGGTGGGCGTTCTTCTTACCATACTATTGCCGCCAAAGGCGAGGGAGATTGCCCTAAAGCGGATTATGGGACAGGTGGAGGAAGCCTGTGCCCGGGCAGGCGTTCAGATTATCGGGGGCCACACGGAAGTGACGGCGGCGGTAAATCAGCCTGTGGTGACTGTCTGCGGCGTGGGAAAAGTAAAAGACGGAAAACTGATTTCCACAGCGGGGGCAAGGCCTGGAATGGATATCCTTGTGACAAAGTGGATTGGCATTGAAGGCACTTCCATCCTTGCGAAGGAGAGGGAGGCAGAACTTTTAACCAGATTTTCCGCTGCGTTTGTGGAACAGGCGAAGAAGTTCGACGCTTATCTTTCGGTTCTTCCAGAGGCTGGCATCGCCTCGGAAGCGGGGGTTTGCGCCATGCACGACGTCACAGAGGGAGGCATCTTTGGCGCGCTCTGGGAAATGGCGGAGGCCTCCGGCGTGGGGCTTGAAATAGACTTAAAAAAAATCCCAATCCGCCAGGAGACGGTGGAGGTCTGTGAGTTTTTCGGAATCAATCCTTATAAACTGATTTCCAGCGGATGTATGCTCATGGCGGCAGTGGACGGCAATACTTTAGTGCGTGAATTGGGAAAAGCGGGCATTCCCGCCACAGTCATCGGAAAAGCCGTGGAAGGAAATGACCGGATTTTATGGAATGATGATGAGAAACGGTTTTTAGAACCGCCAAAGACAGACGAATTGTATGAAGTGATGGAGGAGTAGATGTTTATGAGAGAGAAACTGTTAACGTTTATAGAGAAAAACAGCAGAATTGATTTAAAAGAGTTAGCGATTGTGCTCGGCGTGGATGAAGCGGCGGTCATCAACGAATTGGAGAAGATGGAGGCGGAGCATATTATCTGCGGCTACCATACCATTATCGACTGGGATAAGGTAGGGCTTGAGAAAGTGACAGCCATGATTGAAGTGCGGGTGACGCCGCAGCGGGGCATGGGGTTTGACAAGGTGGCAGAGCGCATCTACAACTATCCCGAAGTAAATTCCGTCTATCTGATTTCCGGCGGGTTTGACTTTATGGTGACCATTGAGGGGAAGACCCTGCGGGAAGTGTCGCAGTTTGTTTCCGATAAACTTTCCCCGCTGGATTCGGTGCTTAGTACCAAGACCAACTTTATTCTGAAAAAATACAAAGACCACGGAACTGTCATTGCAGAGCCGGCAAAAGATGAAAGGATACAGATGATACCATGAGAGATCCATTGAATAAAAAGATTGTCAGCATTCAGCCGTCGGGTATCCGCAAATTTTTTGATATTGTAACGGAGATGGAAGACGCAATCTCCCTGGGCGTAGGGGAGCCGGATTTTGATACGCCGTGGCATATCCGCGATGAGGGCATCTATTCGTTAGAAAAGGGAAAAACGCACTATACTTCCAATGCGGGATTAAAAGAACTAAAAGTGGAAATCAATAAATTCCTTACCAGGCGTTATGGCATTTCCTATGATGTGGATTCGGAAATCATGGTGACTGTGGGAGGAAGTGAGGCCATTGACATTGCCATGCGCGCGATGTTAGACCCAGGGGACGAGGTATTGATTCCCCAGCCGAGCTATGTTTCCTATCTGCCCTGTGCAGTGCTGGCAAACGGCACTCCGGTTGTGATTGAGTTAAAGGCGGAACATGAATTTCGTTTGACGCCCCAGGAACTTGAGGATGCGATTACGCCAAAGACAAAACTGCTGGTGTTGCCGTTTCCCAACAACCCCACCGGCGCGGTGATGGAAAAAGGCGATTTGGAGAAAATTGCAGAAATTGTAAAAAAACATGACATTTTTGTGTTGAGCGACGAGATTTATTCCGAACTCACATATTTAGAGAATCATATCAGTATCGCTTCATTGCCGGGGATGTGGGAAAGGACCATCGTCATCAACGGATTTTCCAAATCCCATGCCATGACGGGGTGGAGGCTCGGCTATGCCTGCGGGCCTGCAGTCATCATTAAGGAAATGTTAAAGATTCATCAGTACGCCATTATGTGTGCGCCTACTACCAGCCAGTATGCGGCAGTGGAGGCATTGCGCAACGGAGATGATGATGTGGCGGCCATGCGGGAAGAGTATGATGGCAGGCGGCGTTATCTGTTACATAGGTTTCGGGAGATGGGTTTATCCTGTTTTGAGCCTTTTGGGGCATTTTATGCCTTTCCCTGTATCCGGGAATTTGGCATGACCTCAGAAGAATTTTCGACGGAACTGCTAAAATCGCAGAAGCTTGCGGTGGTGCCGGGAACTGCTTTTGGGGACAGCGGAGAGGGATTTATACGGATTTCCTACGCCTACTCTTTGGAGAATTTGAAAAAGGCAATGGACCGCATGGAAGCATTCATTACGGAATTGAGAAAAAAGCGTGAAGCGTAAAAGATAGGAGGACGGAGCCGCTGCATCCTGTGGCGGCTCTAGTCATGGAATATGGCAAAGCTAAACATTGTTTTATATGAGCCGGAAATTCCGGCAAATACAGGAAATATCGGACGCACCTGCGTGGCTGCCGGGGCGAAGCTTCATCTGATTGAGCCGCTGGGGTTCCGTCTGGATGAAAAATCCATCAAGCGGGCGGGGATGGACTACTGGAAGGACTTAGAGGTAGAGACGTATGTGAATTGGCAGGATTTTTGCGGGAAACATCCAGGGGTCAAAATTTACATGGCGACCACGAAGGGAAGGCAGGTTTACACAGAGGTTTCCTATGAGCCGGACTGCTTTTTGATGTTTGGAAAAGAGAGCGGCGGGATACCGGAGGAAATTTTAAAAGAGCATCCGGATACTTGTGTGCGCATTCCCATGTTGGGAGAGACACGTTCCCTGAATCTGGCAAATTCTGTGGCGATTGTGCTGTATGAGGCATTGCGCCAGAACCACTTTGACCATATGAAGATGCAGGGAGAGCTGCACCGCTTAAGCTGGGACGCTTAGAGAAAAGGAAGAGGACTCCAATGGGAATTATCAGAGCGAAACAATTAGTTCATGAATATATCAGGCGTGACGAAGAGGGAAATGTAGAATCCATTGAGACAGCCCTTGACCATGTGGACTTGGATGTGGAGCAGGGACAGTTTATCGCTATTTTAGGCCATAACGGCTCCGGGAAATCTACGCTTGCGAAACATATCAATGCATTGCTGACACCAACGGAGGGAAGCCTCTGGGTAGGGGATATGGATGTCTCCAAAGAGGAGAATATCCTTCCGGTGCGCCGGACTGCCGGCATGGTATTTCAGAATCCGGACAACCAGATTGTAGCGAGTGTGGTGGAGGAGGATGTGGGATTTGGGCCGGAAAATATCGGCGTTCCCACGGAAGAAATCTGGCGGCGGGTGGAGAAGAGCCTAAAAGATGTCGGGATGTTGGCGTATCGCCACCATTCCCCCAATAAACTCTCCGGCGGCCAAAAGCAGCGTGTAGCCATCGCCGGGGTGGTGGCGATGGAGCCGAAATGTATTGTGTTTGATGAGCCGACGGCGATGCTGGATCCCAATGGCAGAAAAGAAGTGATACGCACCGCCCATGCGTTAAATAAGGAAAAAGGCGTCACAGTGATTCTCATCACGCACTATATGGAAGAAGTTGTGGATGCGGACAGAATCATTGTGATGGATCAAGGGAAAATTGTGATGCAGGGGACGCCGCGGGAAATTTTTTCGGCAGTGGGAAAACTGAAGGAATACCGTCTGGACGTGCCGCAGATCACTGTTTTGGCGGATCTGCTCCGTCAGGCCGGGCTTGATATCCCGGTGGGAGTGCTAAAGAGGGAAGAATTGCTGCAGCATATCCTGCGGATTGCCCAGGTAGAAAAAAGCGGAGAGGTATCGTGAGAAATGTCCATTATTTTAGATAACGTAAGCTATGTTTACAGTGAAAACACTGCCTATCAGATACAGGCGTTAAAGAATATTAACTTAAAAATAGAGGACGGGCAGTTTATCGGTATCATTGGGCATACCGGTTCCGGGAAGTCAACGCTTATCCAGCACTTGAATGGGTTGATGAAAGCAACCTCAGGCTCTATCTATTTTCATGGAAAAGATATTTATGAGGAAGATTTCGACCTGCGGGAACTGCGGAACCGTGTGGGGCTGGTGTTTCAGTACCCGGAGCATCAGCTATTTGAAGCGACCATTTTTGACGATGTCAGCTTCGGGCCGAAAAATCAGGGGCTGACGAAGGAAGAGGCAGGGCTTCGCACCTTCGAGGCTCTAAAAAAAGTAGGTATGCCGGAAGAATTGTATGATCAATCGCCTTTCGGATTGTCCGGAGGGCAGAAACGACGGGTGGCAATCGCCGGAGTCCTTGCCATGAAACCGGAGGTGCTGATTTTAGACGAGCCTACGGCGGGACTTGACCCGGCCGGGCGAGATGAGATCCTTGATTTGGTGGCGAGGATGCACAGGGAACAGGGGATAACGGTCATTCTGGTTTCCCACAGCATGGAGGATGTGGCGAAATATGTGCAGCGGATGATTGTGATGAATCAGGGCAGCGTGATGTATGACGGGCTTCCCAAAGAAGTGTTCCGCCACTATAAGGAGTTAGAGGCAGTGGGGTTAGCTGCTCCCCAGGTCACTTACCTCATGAATGAGCTGAAAGCCTGTGGGCTGAACGTAGATACCGATGCAACCACCATTGCGGAGGCGCGGGCAAGCCTGCTGGAAGCATTGATGGGGATGGATGCGAAAAAGGCAGATTTCGGAGGGACGCCATGTTAAGAGATATTACATTAGGACAGTATTATCCTGCCGATTCTGTCATTCATAAATTAGATCCGCGGGTGAAATTGTTTTCTACCATGGTCTATATCATATCCTTGTTTTGCTTTCGAGGGATTGCCGCATTGGTTGTGGCGACGATATTTTTAGTTATAGTGATTCGCAGCTCAAAAGTGCCTTTTAAATTTATGGTAAAGGGCTTAAAGGCGATTGTGATTTTAATGCTGATTACAGCATTGTTCAATTTATTTCTGACGCCGGGAAAAACGGTTGTCTCCTTTTGGGTTTTTAAGATTACAGAGGAGGGAGCCAAAAATGCCGCCCTGATGGCAGTCCGCCTGACCTATTTGATTCTGGGCGCTTCCATCATGACCCTGACTACGACGCCGAATCAGCTGACGGATGGTTTGGAAAAATCCCTGATGCCCCTGAGCAAAATCGGCGTGCCGGTTCACGCGATTGCGATGATGATGTCTATCGCCCTGCGGTTTATTCCTATATTAATAGAAGAAACCGATAAGATTATGAAAGCCCAGATGGCAAGGGGGGCAGATTTTGAAAGCGGAAATCTGTTCCAGCGAGTGAAAAATATGATACCGCTGTTAGTACCGCTGTTTATCTCCGCCTTTCGCCGGGCGGACGACCTGGCGATGGCAATGGAGGCAAGATGTTATAACGGCGGCGTTGGCAGAACCAAAATGAAGCCGCTGCACTATGAGGGGAGAGATAAGAGAGCCTATCTTATCGTTCTTGGCTATTTTGCCCTGGTGATGGTGTGCAGAATCTATTTCCCCTTTCCGATGTGAGATGTAAAAAATACTGTGTTAGGTGGTTATGTGAGAGTAAAATTAATTGTAGCTTACGATGGAACCAATTATAAGGGATGGCAGATACAGCCCAATGGAATTACAATCGAGGAAGTGCTCAATCAGAAGCTGTCGGAGCTTTTCGGGGAAGAGATTGTGGTGACGGGGGCCAGCCGGACGGATTCGGGCGTACATTCCCTTGGGAATGTGGCAATTTTTGATACGAATACCAGAATGCCTGCAGAAAAAATATCCTTTGCCCTCAATCAAAGGCTGCCGGAGGACATTGTGGTGCAGGACTCGGTCGAAGTTCCTCCGGACTGGCATCCCCGCTATCAGGAGAGCCGGAAAACTTACGAGTACCGGATTTTAAACCGGACATTCCGAATGCCTGCCCGGAGGTGGGATACCTATTTTTACCACTATCCGCTAGATGTTTCCAAGATGCAGAAAGCGGCTTCCTATCTGGTGGGGGAACATGATTTTAAAAGTTTCTGTTCCATAGGGGCCCAGGTGAAATCGACCGTGCGGATCATTGATTCCTGCGAGGTGGAGAAAGACGGGGATATCATTGCGATTCGGGTGACGGGAAACGGATTTTTGTACAATATGGTGCGGATTATTGCAGGTACGCTGGTAAAAGTGGGGAGCGGTGAGATTTTGCCGGAGCAAATTCCGGCGATTCTGGCTGCCTGCGACCGCACTGCCGCAGGACCTACGGCGCCGGCCCGCGGGCTTACCATGATTGGGATAGATTATGAAAAAACAGTTGACACACGCGGGTTGGTGTAATATAATGTTTAGGTCTTTGATAGTGTATTAATGTCAATTCCAAAAGCCCCGGAATGGCATTTAAACTATAAACAATGAAAGCGCGGCAGCGATGTGTCCTGGACATTCACATGGCGGAGCGTTTCGCAACATTATTTTTAGGAGGAAGATTCGATGAAAACTTTTATGGCTAGCCCGGCTACCATTGAAAGAAAATGGTATGTAGTTGACGCTGAAGGTATGACATTAGGACGCTTAGCAGCAGAAGTTGCTAAAGTATTAAGAGGAAAAAATAAAGCAATTTTTACACCGCACATTGATACTGGCGATTATGTAATTGTGGTCAATGCAGAGAAAATTAAAGTGACTGGTAAGAAATTAAGTCAGAAAATTTATTACAACCACTCCGATTATGTAGGTGGAATGAAAGAGACCATATTGAAAGAAATGTTAGCAAAACATCCGGAAAGAGTAATCGAGCACGCTGTAAAAGGTATGCTTCCAAAAGGACCTTTGGGCAGAGAGATGTATAAAAAGTTATTCGTATATGCAGGACCAGAACACAAACACGCGGCTCAGAAACCAGAAGTTTTAACATTTTAATTAGGAGGGAAAAACAGTGGCTAATACAAAGTATTACGGAACAGGAAGAAGAAAATCATCTGTTGCCAGAGTATATTTAGTACCAGGTACAGGCAAAGTTACCATCAATAAAAGAGATATGGATGAGTATTTCGGATTAGATACATTGAAAGTGATTGTTCGCCAGCCTTTGGCAATTACTGAGACAGCAGAGAAATTTGACGTTTTAGTAAATGTGCGCGGCGGCGGATACACAGGGCAGGCAGGCGCTATTCGTCATGGGATTGCGCGCGCATTGCTGAATGTGGATGCAGATTACAGACCTGTTCTGAAAAAAGCAGGATTCTTAACACGTGATCCTCGTATGAAAGAGCGTAAGAAATATGGTCTTAAGGCAGCGAGAAGAGCACCACAGTTCTCAAAACGATAATCGGAATCAAATATCAGAAAGAACAATTTTCCCCGAAAACATCGAGTTTTCGGGGAATTTTTATAATGAATCTATGAGCGTGATTGAATTTTGGCAATCAACGCATCCTGCAAAACTTTTGAATAGTTGATACCGTAATTTTCACATACAGTATTAAGCCATGCGGGAATGCTCAAGGTTTTTTTGACTGCCCTGTCATTGTACGCACGGGCGTATTCGTCGAGATTGACACAAATCAAATTGACAAGTGCTGCATCCTCGTCTTTTTCGACTGCATCAAGAGGGGTTGGAGCGGGAAGAACATCACCATCACGCAAGGATGTGAATAAGTACTGACCGCAAGCCTCTTGAGCCATTGCGAAAGCGTCCGCAAGGTTATCGCCGTAAGTTGCTAAATCGTTGAGGTCGGGGAAAATAACGGAATATCTCCCGTCGTCCTCCGGATAAAAAACAGCAGGATAAATATAATTCATGATAATGCTCCTCTTTCTTTAATAGGCGGCAAGTCTCATTTGAGACCTGCCTGTTTGAGTATGGAGTTGACAATCCTTTGAGGAATGTCGCCCCGATGATTCGGGATGGTAACTTTTCCCGCTTTGGTTGGATGCTTGTATTGTTTCCTCCTTACAAGGATACAATAACACGTATTATACGTAATATCAATAGAAAACACGTATAATACGTAAAAAACTGGTAATGAGGTAATATCAAATATAGGAATATGCGTCAGTAACGCACGGGTAACGAACAAGCGATTGAAAAATGCTGGACAGCCAGCGCAAGATTTGGGAAAAGCCCGATTTTACAAGGGTTACAGAGGCTGTGGAAAGTTGCCAGCTGTAGGAGAAATTTTAGCTGAAATGAAAAGGCGGCGGGAGAATCTTTTCGTGTATATTTTTGTATTTTAGAAGTAAATTCATTGTAACAGTTCAGCCCACAATGTCATTAAGTTAACAGCTAACAGATTGAAATGGTTAGATTCTTTTTATGGGGTCT
>CANQUZ010000040.1 GCA_947627165.1 uncultured Roseburia sp. | reverse complement strand
TTTACTTTTACGTGCTCTTTTGCCTCAATCGCCTGATGGAGACCGTCGGAATAGCGGCGTCCCGGCATGATGCGTCCCGTAAACTCGTCTACGATTAAGACCTGATCGTCTTTTACCACATAGTCCTGATCCCGGAACATCAGGTTATGCGCCCTCAACGCAAGAATGATGTTGTGCTGAATCTCTAAGTTCTCTGCATCTGCGAGGTTCTCAATCTTAAAGAACTGCTCCGCCTTTTTCACGCCGTCCTGCGTCAGGCTGACCACTTTATCTTTCTCATTGACAATGAAATCTCCCGTCTCTTCCTGCTCAATGCCCATGATGGCGTCAATTTTGGAGTATTCGGGCATATCCTCGCCGCGCTTCATCTGCCGCGCCAAAATGTCGCAGGCTTCATATAAGCGTGTGGATTTGCCGCTCTGTCCGGATATGATAAGCGGGGTCCGCGCCTCGTCAATCAGCACTGAGTCCACCTCGTCCACGATTGCGTAGTGCAGCCCTCTCTGCACCAGCTCCTCCTTGTAGATTACCATATTGTCCCTTAAGTAATCAAATCCCAGCTCATTGTTGGTCACATAAGTAATATCGCAGTTATAGGCGTCCCTGCGCTCGTCATTGTTCATGGAATTTAAAACCACGCCCACTTTTAATCCCAGAAATTCGTGAACCTGTCCCATCCACTCCGCATCACGTTTTGCCAGGTAGTCGTTGACCGTTACGATATAAACGCCCTTTCCCTCAAGGGCATTTAAATAAGCCGGCAGGGTGGATACCAGCGTCTTTCCTTCGCCAGTCCTCATCTCGGCGATACGTCCCTGATGCAGGATGATGCCGCCTATAATCTGCACCCGATAATGTTCCATGCCGAGGACTCTCCTCGCCGCCTCGCGGACCGTGGCATATGCCTCCGGCAGCAGATCATCCAACGTCTCCCCTTTTTCCAAACGTTCTTTATATTCTTTTGTTTTGTTCCGCAGCTCCTCGTCGGAAAGCTTTAAAAAAGCGTCCCGATAGGACTCTACTTTATCAACAAGAGGATAAATTCTTTTCAATTCCCGCTCACTGTGCGTTCCGAAAATCTTTGTTAGTGTACTCATAAGAACTCCTATTCCTGTTTTTCATTGTAAAATGGAAGAAAACACCGTCCAAATCCGCAGGATTTTTCCTGCGCAATATGGACATTGTAACACTTTTCCACCTGTACCACAACCTAAATAGGTATAAATGTTTTGTGAATTTTTTATTAACAGTTCCGTCAAAAGGCTTGAAAATCCACATTCGGGTGTATATACTCATATCGTACCATCTAGTTTTTACAGGGGAAGAATTGGGAACGCCGTGCCGATTTGCCGGTTTTTCCACAGACATTCTCAGAATGGAGGAGTTTTATGAATTACACATACAAAACAAAAGGAACCTGCTGCACCCAGATCGAATTGGAGCTAGACGGCAACGTCGTCCACAACGTGAAGTTCACAGGCGGCTGCAACGGCAACCTGAAAGCAATCCCAAGGTTAGTGGAAGGGCTTACCGTAGAGCAGATAGAGGAAAAAATCAGCGGAATCCGCTGCGGTATGCGCGCTACCTCCTGCGGCGACCAGCTTGCCCGCGCCTGCCGGGAAGCATACGAAGCGGCTCAAAATTAGACAAAATTTACCACAAAGACAAAGCTGACAAAAACCTGGCAAAACTCCCACGAAGCAGTTCTGTCAGGTTTTGTCTTTGCCCCCATTTAAACTGGAGTTTGGATAATAGGCTGTATCTGTTTCCCTTCCATGGCATATTCTATCGTTTCCGGCAGCATCTCCATTTTGGCAATCATGGAGTTTGGCTTGCTCTTGTGATTATCCTGCCCGAAAGGCACAAAATAAATCTGTTTCATATTCATCAGCATTCCAATATTCTTAAAATTCGCCCCAAGGGCGTCGTTGGTGGAAATCGCGATGACTAACGGCTTTCCATTGCGCATATGGGCTTTCGTCGCCATAAGCACCGGGGTGTCCGTAATGCCGTTGCAAAGTTTCGCCGCCGTATTGCCGGTGCAGGGGGCAATCACCATAATATCCAGAAAATTATTCGGGCCAATCGGCTCCGCCGCAGAAATGGTGCGTATCCCTTCATTTCCCGTAATCTCGCAAATTCCCTCCACATATTCTTTTGCACTGCCGAATCGGGTGTCGCAGGTCTGAGCCTGAAAAGAAAAAATCGGTATCACATTCGCCCCCATCTCACAGAGGCGTTCTACTTCTTTTCTTGCCTTTGCAAAGGTGCAGAAGGAACCGGTAATCCCGAACCCAATATTAAATTTTGAAAAATCCATGCCGCCTTCCCTTTTGCCTTTCCTCAAATTTTATTTTTCCGCCGCCGCGGCCGCTTTTGCAGCAAATCGTTCCAGTGACCGCTCTAAAATATAGGCGCTTTCTTTCGGAGCATATTTTCCCGGAATCCCCAGCACATGGTCCGCACGGATTCCAAATTCTTTCGCGCAGGCAAAGTCTGTTCCTCCGGCTCCCGATGCAATGTCCACAATATAAGCGTCTCTGGGAAGCTCTCTGATAATGGCGCGGGTCACTACCGGAGCCGGCACCGTATTCACCAACATGGCAGCGCCCATTGCCTCCTCCGGGCCAAAGGCAAAATCAGCGGCATAAAAGCCGTCCTGTTTCGCAATTTTCCGGACTTCCCTCCGACGCGCTAAAATGGTCACTCTCGCCCCAAGGGCTTTTAGGCGCTGCGCTATCGCCTTTCCGCAAAATCCATACCCGGTGACAATGATTTTCGCCTCGTCAATATTGTAGGGGCTGTGATTTACCAGCTCTGAAATGGTTCCTTCCGCCGTCGCCACTGCATTTTCCTCCGTCACCACTTCATCTTCCATAAAATCCAGATAGCGGATATCCCTTCCTGCCAGAAGATCAACCTGCTCCTTTGAGAAACATCCTCCGGCAACCAGGGTTTCTTTTATCAGATTCTTATTTAAAATATCGTTCAATTTACTCGTTTCCGGCACTCTTGAAACGGGTATCGGAAGTATCAGCATATCTGCCTCCATCAGAAAGCTCTTCAGCTTCTCCAACTGCTCTAAGGCTGTCTCGTTATTTCTGATATCCAGGCAGCGTACATTGTGTCCTTTTTTTGTTAAAATTTCCGCCAGGTACACCTGACGCATATCGCTGATAAGAAGAATCGTCTGTCTGTTCATAAAAATTACGCTCCCTTCACTTTATTATATGAACAGAACGCTCCCTGGTGTTATGCCGCCCGCAAATTTCCTTCTGATATTTCTGTTTTGCCTAATGGCCCTCCGCTTTGGCAACCAAAAGTATTATTTTCAGAATATTTTGTTCTTTCTTTGCAATTATTTGTTATCTAAAAATTTATTTTATTATTTTTTATTTTTTTGCTTGACTTTTTATTTTTATCTGATATAATAAAATCATCAAAAGAAAGGACATAAAAAAAAGAAGGTACGTTCCATAAGGAGCGAGCAGACAACCTTCCAAACAATACGACAGAAAGAGAGGTACAGTCCACCAAAAACGTAAGCGCATTCGTTTTTTTATTCAGATAACGGAAAAACATGACGATCCTAGAAAGGAACTTTGAATTAGTATCAGAATGAATATTCAGATATGGTACAATTCCAACTGTCAGAGCAGACAATGATCCAGCGTTTGAATGAGAGGGCGAAGAAGTCTAAAGTAGGGAACAGCAGTTCCAAAAAGGAAAGAAACGAGGTACGGTCCCATGGACGAAATAGTTTAAAAGGCAGCATCGATTAAAAAATACGATGTTGCCTTTTATAATTGTATGTCTTCTCTCTGATGTTCTATAGCTGTGTTTCTACGAAAATATTATAAACAGCACGGATTGCATTCTCAAAATCCGCATTGGCTACGCCAATGATAATGTTTAATTCCGAAGATCCCTGATCAATCATTTTAACATTGATATTCGCATGGGCCAGCGCGGAAAAAATCCTTCCTGCCGTGCCGCGGGTAGATTTCATGCCGCGTCCTACCACTGCAATCAGCGCCAAATCTCCCTCCAGCTCAATATTGTCCGGCTCCGCCAGGCGATGGATAGAGGAAATCACAGACTGCTCTTTCCCTTCAAACTCCGGCTGATGAACAAAAACTGTCATCGTATCAATGCCGGAGGGCATATGCTCAAAGGAAATTCCATTTTCTTCAAATGCGGAAAGCACCTTTCTCCCAAAACCAACTTCCGCATTCATCATGGCTTTATCAATATTGACGGAAACGAACCCTTTTTTCCCTGCGATCCCGGTAATCGTATATTTTGACTGATGGCAGGTACTCTCCACAATCCAGGTTCCCTCGTCTTCCGGCGCGTTGGTGTTTCTGATATTAATCGGTATCCCCGCTTTTCTCACCGGAAACACTGCATCTTCATGGAGCACGCTTGCGCCCATGTAAGAAAGCTCGCGCAATTCCCGATACGTGATGGTCTTGATGACTGCCGGATCGTGAATAATCCTTGGGTCCGCAACCAGAAATCCCGATACGTCCGTCCAGTTCTCATAACAGTCAGCGTGTACCGCCTTTGCCACAATCGAGCCGGTCACATCCGAGCCCCCTCTGGAAAAGGTGCGGATTCTTCCGTCTGCCCCCATGCCATAAAATCCCGGAATGACAGCTCGCTCAATTTTGCTCAGCCGCTCGCCCAACACATCGTTGGTCTTTTCCGCATCCAGGGCGCCATCTTCCTGAAAAAAGATGACTTCCGCCGCATCCACAAACTCATAGCCCAGATAGTCCGCCATGATAATGCCGTTCAGGTACTCTCCCCTGGACGCTGCATAATCCACGCCCGCTTTATTTTTAAAATCTTCTGAGATCTGCTTAAATTCTTCCTCTAAGGACAGCTTCAGATTCAAACCATTGATAATTGCGTCATAGCGGTCTTTGATTTTCATCAATGCCACGCGAAAGTCCTCATCCGCCTCCGCCAACCCGTAACAGGCGTACAGCATATCTGTTACTTTTGTATCCTTATCATTTCTCTTTCCCGGGGCGCTGGGCACCACATATCTGCGTTTCTTGTCTGCATGGATTATTTTTCCCACCTTAGCGAACTGTTCTGCATTTGCCAGGGAGCTGCCGCCGAATTTCACAACTTTTATCATCTCTTTTGATCCTCCGCTTACCTTATATCATCCGTTACATCCAACAGGATTCACGAATATATCTTATCACAAATGGTTGTTCCGTCAAATTATTTTTTCATGTATTTTTAATATTTCATCATCTTGCCAGCAATCCTCTGGCAAAGTAATCCGCCATCCGGAGCGTATGGTCTATGATATCCCGGAAAGTATCTATGCTCTTCCCATATTCGCCATTGACCTGCTGTTCGATGTCTTCCCGCTCCAAATCCAGATGTTTCAGCAGCATATTCCTAGTCTCCCGATTGTCAAAGTAAGGATTCTGGCTGCCGAGGAGGTCGGCTATCTGATTGGCATTGGCATACCACTCTTTTATCAGGCCGTCATAGTTTTCCGTATTTCCCGCTTTCAGCGCATGGATGATTTCCCCGCCAATCTCAATATGCTCTGTCAAAAGGTTCCGAAGCTGCCTTGTAACATTCACCGGGAGAAATCCTGCAAAAACGTTGGTAATTTCATCCGCCGTCTCCAACAGACGTTCTTCTACTTCCTGCTGGTCCGGAGCATCGTTTAAAACACTCATAAGATACATTCTCAGCCAGTAGACATGGCTCAGCCAGGCGAGGCGCATCTTTTGCTGTAGCTCCATGACGCCTCCTCCCATGCTATCGGAAGTTCCCATGTCATTTCCTCCCATGCTGCCAAGACTTCCCGTGCTATTTCCTGCGCCGCTTCCTCCCATGCCGCCAGGTGTTTCCACACCGGTTCCTGCGCCGCCGCCCATGTTACCGGAAGTCCCTGCACTGTTTCCTCCCATGCCGCCTGGAGTTCCGCCATTCCCACCGTCCGGGTTTCCCATGCCCGGCATTTCATAACCCTCTCCCGGACAGATTGTCAGCTTCATTCCGATTTGCAGGTTATAGGGATTCACGCCCGGATTTCCAAGAATCAATTCCGTCACCGTTGTTTTATACTGTCTGGACAATTTGTACAAAGAATCTCCAGACTGTATCGTATGCACGATATTATTTTTGCAATACATTCCGATACCATCACATTTTCATTTTCATCCTTATGATATGCCGCAGGCGCGCATAGCGTTCCTGCCATATGGCACCGGCTTCCTCTCATCTGCTCCCGCTCTTTATAAATTCAAACTGTTTTTTGCCGTCTCCATCCTCTCTGAAAACTGTTCATAAAAACTTTTTTCCGCTTCATAGGGCTGGAGGAAAAATAGCCGAAGCAAAAACAGGTTTGCCGTTTTTACGCTTTTTTCGTCTCCCGCCTCAGCTATCCATTGCTTCACTTTGCGTTTCAGCGTATGCCACTCCATTAAAAACAGATGGTACTGTTTCAGTTCCACTTCCCTGTCCAAAAGCTCCTGAAAACTTTTTCCCAGGCCCAGCGTCAGGCGCCACACATCATACGGGTCGAGCAAAATGGTGTCTCCCATCCCCTCACAGCAGGAATGGCAGCCTGCGCAATCATTGCAGGCTGCCTTCACCATATCATTCACTCCATAAATTTTTCCATCGGAAATTTCTGTTATGTCCTGTAACATCCCATACTCCTTATCGCCCTTTTATGGCTGTTTTTTCTATGGGACTTATTGTACCCGATTCTCCCTTGAGAATCAACGGAGAGATCCTATTCAAACGGAATTACGGCTCCGTCATAAGTATCGTTGATGTACTTTTTGATCTCATCTGATTTTAATACGTCAACCAGTGCCTTGATGCCCTCGTTTTCCTCGTTTCCTTCTTTGACGGCAATGACATTGACATACGTTTTTGCCGCTTCGGAATCGGACGTCTCATAAGCAACCGCGTCATTCGCTACGGAATATCCTGCTTCTAAGGCATAATTTCCATTCAAAACGACAAACGCCACTTCCTCTGCCACTCTCGCCACCTGTTCGGCTGCAAGTTCCTCAATGGTAATGTTCTTTGGGTTTTCGGCAATGTCATTGACAGTTGCTTCCAAGCCAGCCCCGTCTTTGAGCTTTAGTATCCCGTTATCCTGCAGCAACAACAGCGCCCTTGCCTCGTTGGTGGTATCGTTTGGGACTGCAATGGTATCTCCCTCCGCCAATTCAGACAGGTCTGTTTTGGTTCCCGGATAGATTCCGAACGGCTCGTAGTGAATCCCGCCGGCATTGACCAGATGGGTTCCATGCTCTTTGTTAAAGGACTCCAGATAAGGGATATGCTGGAAATAATTGGCATCAAACTCTCCGCTCTCCACCACTTCATTCGGCAGGATATAATCATCAAACACGGTAATTTCCAAATCCCAGCCGTCTTCTGCCAGAAGCTGCTTTGCCTCCTCTAAGATTTCCGCGTGAGGCGTGGCGGAAGCTGCGATTTTAATGCTTCCTCCATCTGAATTTCCGCAGCCAGTCAGCACTCCTAATGCTAACACTCCTGCTAAAATGCCTGTCAATCTTCTTTTTTTCATAATAGTTCCTCCTCTTTAAGTAAATCTATTTATTTTAAAACATGGCGTTTTTCCATGTTTTTTTCTATTCTGCCGCTTCATCGGCTCTTGCATCAGCGGGGCTCTGTGCGCCAGCCTCACTTCCGCTTATCCGATTTGGATGCGATTTTCATTCCCACTGTTTGAAAAATCTGAACCAGCAGGATTAATAAAATGACTGTCACAAACATGATATCCGTCTGATACCGATGATAGCCGTAACGTATGGCAATGTCTCCCAGACCGCCTCCGCCTACGGTTCCCGCCATGGCAGAGTAGCCCAAAACCGTTCCGAGGGTAATGGTGCTCCCCACAATCAGGGAGGTTCTCGCTTCCACCAAAAGCACCCGCACAATAATGGTAAGTGTGTCCGCCCCCATTGAGCGGGCTGCCTCAATCACGCCCGGATCTACTTCCTTGATGGAAGATTCCACCATGCGGGCAATGTATGGCGCCGCCGCAATCACTAACGGCACGATGGTGGCCGTGGAGCCATAACTCTTTCCTACCAGCGCCCGGGTAAAGGGAATGAGCAGGATTAATAAAATCAAAAACGGCGTGCTCCTCACAATATTGGCTATGACGTCGAATATCTTATAACAAACCGCATTGGGCCGGATGCCGTCCGCATCCGTCACCGCCAACAAGATTCCCATGGGAAGCCCAAAGACATATCCGAGAACTGTGGAAACAACCGTCATATATACGGTGTCCCGCACGCCCTCCAGCAGCATAAAAATAATCTGACTATTCCACATCTTCCGTCACCTCCTCGATTTCCAGGCCTTTTTCCTTTAAGTAGTTCTGCATTTCAATCTGCAGCGCTTCCTCATGGGGCAGCCCTAAAATCATCTCTCCCTTTGCTACCCCCGCCACATTTTTGGTGTCAGCGCGCAAAATATTGACGGGCGTTCCGAATTTCAGCACCATGTTGGCAATCACCGGCTCAAAGGCGGAATTTTCGGAAAATACGATGCGGATTTTTTTATCCGCCGCCAGCCGTTCTTTCTGCCGGTGCTCTCCCTGCCACGAGCCTGAAATCCCGGCAGCGCCGCCCTCCGGCTGATCCCTTAATATGATGTCCCTTGCCGCCCTTGATTTCGGGTGCGCAAAAATCTCTTCCACCGTTCCGCTTTCTACCAGACACCCTTTCTCCACAATGGCGACATGGCTGCAGATTTCCCGGATTACCGACATTTGATGCGTAATAATCACGATGGTGATGCCAAACTGCCGGTTAATATCTTTCAGCAGCTCCAGGATGGAGGCGGTAGTCTGGGGGTCTAAGGCACTGGTCGCCTCGTCGCAGAGCAGTATCTTCGGATCACACGCCAGTGCCCTTGCAATGGCAACCCGCTGCTTCTGCCCTCCGGATAACTGGGAAGGGTATGCCGCCGCTTTTTCCTCTAACCCTACTGTGCGCAGCAATTCTAACGCCCTCTCCCGCGCCTCGCTTTTCTTTTTCTTCTGTATCTGCATGGGAAAGCATACATTGTCCAACACGTTTTTCTGCATCAACAAATTAAAATGCTGAAAAATCATGGCAATCTTGCCGCGCTCTGCCCGGAGCTCCTTTTCCTTTAAGGAGCCTAACTCTTTTCCATCCACATAGACTTCCCCGGAGGTGGGCTTTTCCAGATAATTAAAGCATCTTACCAGGGTGCTCTTCCCGGCTCCCGACATTCCGATGATGCCATAGATATCGCCTTTTTCCACGGTGAAGCTGATATCTTTGAGCGCTTCCACCGTCTCTCCCTTTTGCTTAAATGTTTTATATAGGTGTCTGACTTCAATGGCTGACATAATCTCATTTCCTCTCTGTTTCTGTTTCTTTTTCTCATCTTCTCTTTCGCGTCCCTTGCAGCCAACCGGCAAGGCGCGCTTTGCAGTTTTGCTCTTGTGGTAAAGCGCAAAAGCAGACACATCCCGCGGACGTATCTGCTCTCTTTCTTCAATATCAGCGATAGAATGAAAAAATCAGATAGGATTGCCGCATATAAATAAGATAGGGCTATTCTATCAAATTTCCAATAAAAGTGTTAATATCGGAAACCTTGAACTTGTTATAAGCAAAACTTATGCCTCTTTATATTTTTCCAGCTCGGCGATATACCGCTCGCCAATATGGCTGATTTTGGAGCCTTTCCTCTTCACATAGCCCAACCGCATCTGCTCGCTCTCCACAAGGGGAATGGCGATATAGTCCGTCCCATTCAGCTCCTCGCAAATCATCCCGGAGCATAAGGTGTAGGCATTCAGCCCCACCATCAGGTTCAACAAGGTCGCCCGGTCATTTGCTTTGATGAGCCTCTTGTATTCATAATCGCTTTTCATTTCCTCCGCAAGGTACAGGGAACGGTATTTTCCCTGGTCAAAGGAAAGGCATGGGTATTCGTCAAGCTCCGCCATAGCGATTTTTTTCTGCTTTGCCAGGGGGTGCCCCGACCACAGATATACAAAAGTGTCACAGCAAAACAAATCCACAAATTCCAGGCCGTTCTCCCGAATGATTTTCGTCATCACTTTTTCATTGAAATGATTCAGGTAAATGACGCCAATCTCACTTTTAAAGTTCCTGACGTTTTCAATCACATCATAGGTCGTCGTCTCATGCACTGCAAATTCATACTCTTCCATCCCCACCGCCTTGACCGTTTCCACAAAAGCCTTTACGGCAAAGGTATAATGCTGCATGGACACGCTGAATTTCTCTTTTGTTTTTTTCTCTATGTATTTTGAGGATAACAGCCCAAACTGCTCTGTCACCTGCCTGGCATAGCCTAAGAACTCCTCCCCTTCCGGCGTGATGACGATGCCCCTGTTGGAGCGCAGAAAAATCTGCAAACCGATTTCCGTCTCCAACTCCTTTATGGTTTCCGACAGCCCCGGCTGTGAAATAAATAACTGCTTCGCCGCCTCGTTCATAGAACCGCAGTCTGCAATGGAAAGCGCATATCTTAGCTGTTGAATCGTCATACTTCCTCTCTTCCTCTCATCCGCCGCCAACTGGCGCTTTTTCTTTGTTCCGTTCGATCGTGATTGCCAGGGTTTAATCCTCTTCCGAAAAATCCTGCCGGTCTTTTTTTCCTGATTGTCTCCGTTTTTTCCGATCCCGCTCCATGATATCCAGGATGAACCGCTTGATGCCTTTATAAATCTCGCGGATCACTGCAAAAATAAAGAACATCACAATAAAGCCGAATACCCCGAACATGATGTCCGAAAATTCCATATTCCCGGTATGGCTGACCTTTTGCCCAATCTCAATGGCAAAGGTAATCACAATAATCAGGGTAAATACATAAATCCAGGCAATGACCATCACATGGTCACGCTTCGCCAGCCACTTGAACAACGGATAGATTACAAAAATAAAGGCCATTCCCAAAATCCCAATGACCAGAAAATGCAGTTCCTTGTCTGTGAAATGGTACTCATAGGCATCATTCAATCCCAAAATCCTGCTGTGCATCCGGGCAATGATATCTATGATTCTATACAGAAACTCTTTCATATCGTTATGATCTCCTCTCCAAACCAGCCCTTTCCCAATGACTGCCAAAAAGGAGAGCGTCCGCTCTCCTTTACGTCTCCATTCTTTATGCAAATGCCATGGGAATCTTACAGGTAGACGGGCTGCTTTAAACGTTGCTCAAACTCGTCATGGGGCAGCGGCTGATCAAAGAGATAGCCCTGCGCAATGTCACACTCCATCAGCTTCATATACTCCAGCTCCTTCTCCGTCTCAATCCCCTCGGAAACGACAGACATCTCCAACTCCTTTGCCATGCGGATAATGTTTCCAATCACCGCCCTTGAGCGCGGTTCCCCCACGGCATTCTCCAGGAAAGATTTATCCAATTTTAACGTGTCAAAACTCATATTCTGCAGCATACTTAAGGAAGAGTATCCCGTACCGAAATCGTCCATTGATACGGAAAGGCCATAGCTGTGCAGCTTATTGATGCTGGAAACCAGATTGTCGCCATCCTCTAAATAGGCAGTCTCTGTAAATTCAATCTCCAGGCACTCCCTCGGAATCCCCCACGTTTCCACCACATCATTGATCTCTTCCGCCACAGTATCCTTTATAAAGTGGTGTTTGGAAAAATTAACGGATATCGTAACTACCTCAATGCCCTCTTCCACCCACTTCCGGATATGGCGGCACACTGTGTTTAACACATAAAAATCCAGCTTCTGCACCTGTCCGGTCCTTTCGCAGACAGGGATAAACTCTGCCGGTGAAATCATATCCCCCTCGTGGCGCCAGCGTATCAGAGCTTCCGCTCCGACAATTTTCCTGGCGTTAATGTCCACTTTCGGCTGATAATACACGTCAAATTCCCCTGCGTCCATAGCAGGCCCTATGGCATGGGTGATAAATTCCTCCCGCATCTTCTTCTGCCGGATTTTCTCATCATAATAGCAAATGCGCTGATTTTGGGTGCGGCTAATCTCCTCAAAGGCTGCCGCCAGTTTCTCCACCATCATCTGGGGAGAGGTATCGCTCCCATCCGGCAGGTACACTGAAACGCGGGCGGATATCGAAACCGGCTTTCCTGTCTCCGGATCTTTCAGGCAGAAAACAGGCACTTCCTCTAATGCCTTTAGCACCTCCGGAAGCCGCTCGGAATGCACCACACCGACATAACTGTTTCCGCTGACTACCGCTATGAGCTCCTCGGCTTTTGCCATCTTTGCCACAGCGACACAATACTCCCGCAATGCCGCATCGCCATTTCGGAAGCCGTATTTTTGATTAATCTGCTTAAAATTAATGATATTAAAATAAATCGCACTGTATTCCGTGATTTTGCCGCTGCTGATAAGCTTATCCGTAAACTTGAGATAAGCATTATAATTGGGAATGCCATTCCGGATATCTATCATGGAAATCTTTAACTGGTCGTCCGCCATGTAGTGGATACAGTTTTCGATTTTACTCTCACCCTTTGAAATCGCAGTCGCCATCTCAAGGCAGCTTCCATAACCGCAGGAATGGCAGTTAATCTCACGCGATTCTTCCGTTTCCTTGTGCATAAGCCAGAAAATCGCATTGATTTTTTCTTCATAATCCGGTTCATACGCCCGGATATGGCGCCCCTCTAAACGCCCTACGTTTAATTCTGAAACATTCTCTCTCAATTTTCTCTCCGTCCTTTTAAGGTGTTTTTCTGTGAACAGGGTTCTCCTTCGCCTCAGCTAAATGGGCAAAAGCAACATTGTACTGAATCGTTCCTTAGTCCGCCGGATGTTCCATATTGTCCTGTGGGGCATACTGACGCTTATACGTCCTTACCATATAACGCTTTTAATTTATTGGCCAATTCGATTCTGCAATCCTGGCAAAATCTTCCGCTTCGAAGACCTTTTCCGCATCTGACGCATTTCGATGCAATTTTTTCTGCCGGTATCTCTAGCTTACCGTCAATATAGCTTAGTTCTATCAGTTCCTGACTGACTTTTGTCGCTTCCGCAATCTCGGAAATCGGAGCCACGCCATTTTTATCCAGATAACGCTTTACCTTTCCCAAATCATCCAGCGCCACTCTTCCGCAAACCTCGCATCGGTAAGCTCCGTCGCTGATATAAATCATTCTCCCCAGACAACTGTCGCACAGTTTAGGTCTGCTAGGTTCCAGCAATTTTTCTATACTTTCCATAATTTCATACACCTCTATGGCCAATGCAGCACTTCTATTTCTTCTTATAAAGATAAGATCCTTATAAATAAATTATACGAGTTATCCCTTTGTATTTCAACTAATTTCTTTTCAAATATAAATCCATCGTAACAGTTCAGCCATCAATGTCATTAAGTTAACAGCTAACAGATTGAAATGGTTAGATTCTTTTTATGGGGTC
>CANQUZ010000039.1 GCA_947627165.1 uncultured Roseburia sp. | reverse complement strand
GGAACTACAGCCAGGATTCCAACCAAGTCCTGGTATGCCGAATTATACCATACCAAGTAATAACCGGGAACTACAGCTAATTTGCCACACAGCCAAATCGCCACAATATTATACCATACCAAGTAATAACCGGGAACTACAGCGGTGACGTGGTAGAAGGTGAAAACAAATGTATTATACCATACCAAGTAATAACCGGGAACTACAGCGCAATCCTAAGCGCCCGCAATGAAGAAGAATTATACCATACCAAGTAATAACCGGGAACTACAGCCCCAGACAGTGAAACCCTTGCCCTTACCACATTATACCATACCAAGTAATAACCGGGAACTACAGCCAGGATTCCAACCAAGTCCTGGTATGCCGAATTATACCATACCAAGTAATAACCGGGAACTACAGCATCTGACCTTGACAATTTTGATCTGGATTAATTATACCATACCAAGTAATAACCGGGAACTACAGCAACCTGTGGCCGTGCGTCCAGGTCGGGGAAATTATACCATACCAAGTAATAACCGGGAACTACAGCAGGAATCGAGTACTACCTGAACCCGAACGATTATACCATACCAAGTAATAACCGGGAACTACAGCCGAATATGAAAAGCAGCTTGCCGCGCTGGAATTATACCATACCAAGTAATAACCGGGAACTACAGCAAGGTTTTCCGCTTTATATTTTTCTTGCCAATTATACCATACCAAGTAATAACCGGGAACTACAGCATTGTGAACGTAAATAACCAGACGTTTATAATTATACCATACCAAGTAATAACCGGGAACTACAGCCAACCGCACGGAACGGTAATGTTTGCCTGTATTATACCATATCAAGTAATAACCGGGAACTACAGCGGTACATGGATGATATTATCATACTGCACCATTATACCATACCAAGTAATAACCGGGAACTACAGCTGGGAGCGGTGGCAAGACCGCCGCCCCTATGATTTTCCCGGCTGATTTATTCAGCCTTTTTAATTGTCCTCAATGCCCTTTTGTGTGTCCTCTATGAGTTTATCCGTCATTTTCTCGGCTTTCTCATAGTCCCCATCTTTTAAGGTTTCTTTAAATACCTACCAAATGAAACGGGATATTCCCACAATCTGGCGCGTTCCTCCTTCATCGTATTGGAGTGCCGCTCCATCGCAACACGAATAGTGAAGATTTTCCCCACAGGAAATTATTGGTGACACAGAAATTTGTTTGTAGTATAATAATCAAAAATTGACAGGGGAGGATGAGGGCAGGAAATAAAAATCAGGCAGACAGACTTAGGTGCTGAAAAACAGCAAAGAATGGAGATTATGCTAAAAGAAGTTTCGTTTAGCGCAAATGCAGAAAAGGAGAGCCGAAGAATGAAAAAGTTAAAGAATTTTTTTGTATTTTTCCTGATTTTGATGATGTTTGTATCTTTAGTGCCGGAAAATACAAAAGCAGCAGGCAAAGTAAAATTAAGCGACACAAAAAAGACGATTTCTGTCGGGCAGACAGCAACCATTAAGTTGTCAAATAATTCTGGCAAAGTAACGTGGTCAGCGACGAATAAAAATATAAAGATAGTCAGCAAGAACAGCAAGCAGGCTAAAATCAAAGGTGTTAAAAAAGGCACCTCATACCTTCAGGCAAAGGTAGGGAAAAAGACTTACAAGTGCAAAGTGACCGTTCGTGAAGCGTCAAAAAAGAAATCCATACAGGGAATCGAGTATGAATTGAAAGACACCGGAAGAGGCGTGGTTGCCATATTGAAAAACAAAAATAACTATCATGTTTCAATGACCGCTAAAATGGCATATTACAAGAATGGTAAAATGATAGGAACAGTAAGCGATGCAAATTATGCTTTTGAAAAAGGAAAGACGTGCGCTTTGTTTTTCAATGCGCCATACGATTCTAATTATCGAAAGATGGATTACGATAACTATAAAATTTCCATTTCTGCGCAGAAAGGGACGAATTTGGTATGCAGTTCTTCCAAGATAAAAGTAACTTCTAACTTTGGAGCGGATAATGTGAGTGCGGAAGTAAAAAACAACTCAGGGAAAGATCTGTCTTTTATAAGGCTCGCTTGTGTGTTTTACGATTCAAATGGAAATGTGTTAGGATATGATTATCATTATGCAGGCTGTCAGAAGAAAGGAAGCACAGATTATCTTTCCTTCTATTTCCCATATGACGAAGACTATCAGACCATATATCCCAAAAAATACAAAATATATGTAAATTACGCCTATACATATTCCTGAATGAAGTAGGATGCCAATCAGGCAGGAGAAATCTGATTTGACAAAAGAAATCTGTTAAGCGCAATGCGCTGTCATGTGTCCATCGTTTCCTGGCATGGCAAGAGAATGCCGGGAGAGTCCAGAGGGAGGGATTGCTATGTTTCGGAAAAAAACAGCAACGCAGCCTTACGATAAAGAAACCCAGCAGCCGGTAATCCGGGCGAGCATCTGCAATGGAGAGCAGGTAATCGGGTTTAAAGAAAAGGGCACCGGAAAATTCACAGAAGTTTCTTTGATTCGCAGCCGGAAGGATTTGGAAAAATTTTTGGAAACCTATGGGGTGGCGGAAAGCGATATCAAAAAAGAATGGTGAAAGGAAAACACCAATATAACTGTGTGGAATGCGGTTTATAAACCGTTGGAATAATCTTGACTCTAAAAAAGGAAAGTATCATAATTATTTCCAGAAAAGACAGATTTCATTTTGGAGGGAATGTTATGGATATCAGATTTGAGAAGAGAGAGAGATTAAAAGAAAAGCCGGATCAGAAAAACCTTGGATTTGGACAATATATGACAGATTATATGTTTGTTATGGATTGGACAAGGGAAGAGGGTTGGAAAGACGCCAGAATCGTGCCTCATGCCCCGATTACGTTAGAGCCGTCCTGCGTAACGCTCCACTATGCGCAGGAGACGTTTGAGGGATTGAAAGCATATCGCACGAACGAGGGGAAAATCCAGCTCTTCCGCCCGGAGATGAATGCCAGGAGAATGATTCGTTCCAATGAAAGGCTGTGTATGCCGGAGCTGCCGGTTGAGATGTTTGTGGAGGCAGTCAAAGCCCTGGTAAAAGTAGAGGAAGAATGGGTTCCGTCAGAGCCGGAGACTTCCCTGTACATCCGCCCGTTTATGTTTGCCACAGAAGCGGCTTTGGGCGTTCACATGGCATCTTCCTATAAATTTATGATTATCTGCTGCCCGGTGGGCGCTTATTACGCAGAGGGCATCAATCCGGTGAAAATCTTAGTGGAGGACGAATTGGTCCGCGCCGTTAAGGGAGGCACCGGCTACACGAAATGCGGCGGCAATTATGCCGGATCTATTTTAGGGCAGGTAAAGGCGGAAAAGATGGGCTATTCCCAGGTGCTTTGGTTAGACGGGGAGCATCGCAAATACGTAGAGGAAGTAGGAACGATGAACATCATGTTCAAGATTGCAGGGGAAATCTACACAGCTCCGATTGAGGGAACCGTTCTGCCGGGCGTTACCAGAGACTCTATGATTCATATTTTGAGAGATTGGGGTTATAAAGTAAACGAGACAAAACTTTCCATTGATGATTTGATGAAAGCCGGACATGACGGCACTTTGGAGGAAGTATTCGGCACTGGCACGGCGGCTGTGGTATCGCCTGTCGGAGAGCTTCGTTACAAAGATGACGTGGTGACCATCAATGACTTTAAAATTGGAGAACTGACCCAGAAGCTTTATGACACATTAACGGGAATCCAGTGGGGCAAATTAGAAGATAAATACGGTTGGACTGTAGAAGTAAAATAAAAAAAGAGGACTGGCGCTCAAACGAAGGAAAGGAATGGAACATCGTTGGGGTGACAGTCCTTTTCTATTTGAAACTTTTGTAACAGTTCAGCCCACGCCATTCGCAATCCCGCACTACGGGCTTCAAAGCTTACTATCGTAAGCTGATTGCTCATGAACGGGCGTTCCGCTCATAAGCAGTCTCGTATGCTCATTCATGCAAGCATGATTCGCCTACGAGACTGCTTATGGCTGAACTGTTACCCTTTTCCATTTGAAACGGAAGAACTGCTGGACTTTTTTTCCATATAATAGTATAGTAAACACGTTGGACATTGAAAACAAAATAACGATAATAGGTTCAGATATGCGGTTTTACTGAATGTATGATAAACGCTGAAATTCCAAAACATAAATCCGGGAGGCGGAGTTGAGCCTCCCAATAAGCGCCAGGTACCTGCAAGGCAGGTTGACGAGGAGAAGAGTGATCGAAGATTCGGCGGATGCTCTTCCGTACTGTTCCCGTGCGAGATATGCCGGCAAATATGCAGGCGACTGCAAAACAAATACGGCATAAAGGAAACGAAAGGCTTCCCCGTGAAGGCAGAACAGTCATTTTTCGGGGAAAAGAAAGAATGATAAAAGAAAACGAGGAAAAAATATGTGTGGAATTATAGGTTATACAGGAAGTGAAAAGGTAAAAGAAGTGCTGTTAGACGCCTTGGAGTTATTGGAATACCGGGGGTACGACAGCGCCGGAATCGCAGTCATGGAAGAGGGGGAGAGCCGGGTTTATAAGCGCGCCGGAAGGGTAAAAGACCTGCGGGAGAAGTGTGAGGCGAAAGCGGAAGGCGCAGTGTGCGGCATTGGGCATACCAGATGGGCGACCCATGGCGGTGTCAACGATACAAACGCCCATCCGCACCAGGCGGGAAACGTCACCCTTGTCCACAACGGAATCATTGAAAACTACCGGGAGCTGATTGCCGACTATGATTTGAAAGACAAATTGCAGTCCGAGACAGACAGCGAAGTGGCGGCGGTACTGTTAGACCATTTCTATGAGGGTGATCCCCAGGAAGCCATCAAAAAGACTGTTGGAAAATTAAAAGGGACCTTTGCCTTAGTCATTATGTTTTCGGATCGGCAAGGGGTGATTTACTCTGTCAGAAACGTCAGCCCCATTGTGGCGACGTTTTGCGAGGAGGGGGCTATGCTGGCCTCTGACTTAACGGCTCTCTGCCGTTTTACCAACCGCTATTTTGTAGTTCCGGAATATCACATTTTAGAGATGAGCCAAGAAGAAATCAAACTGACCGATTTCAACGGAGAAGCCAAAGAGCCGGAGTATCTTACCGCGGACTGGGAGTTAAACAGCGCAGGAAAAAACGGTTATCCGTTTTACATGGAAAAAGAGATTATGGAACAGCCGGAGGCCATTGAGCGTACCATTACAAATCGTGTGGTGAGCGGGATGCCGGATTTTAGTTCAGATGGGGTGCCGGATTCGTTGTTTACCGAATGCGAGCGGATTCACATTGTTGCCTGCGGTACCGCTATGCACGCGGGACTTGTGGCGCAGGCGCTGGTGAAGTCAATTCTGCATATGCACATTGATGTGGAGATGGCATCCGAATTTATGTATTCCGATCCGGTCATTGACGAAAAAACCTTGGTGATTGCAGTCTCCCAGTCCGGTGAGACCATCGATACGTTAGAAGCGGTCAAATATGCCAGAAGGCGGGGGGCAAAATGCCTTTCCATCATCAATGTAAAGGGCTCTTCCATTGCCAGAGAGAGCGATTATGTGCTCTACACCAATGCGGGGCCGGAGATAGCGGTGGCAAGCACCAAGGCTTATACGACGCAGCTCTCACTGTTTTACCTCATTGTGGCAAAAATGGCAAAGCTTCGGGGAGTTTACGACGTGGAGCAGACTCAGAGCTTTGTCAGAGAACTGCAGAGGACGCCGGAAATTATGAAAAAAGTGCTGGAAAGGCGGCGGGATATCCATGTTCTTGCCAATAAAGTGCTTTCGGCAAAAGATTTATTCATGATCGGCAGAGGGTTAGACTATTCTATTCTGCTGGAAGGTTCGCTGAAATTGAAAGAAGTCTCTTACATTCATTCGGAAGCCTATGCCTCCGGTGAATTGAAACACGGCCCCATCGCCCTGATTACCCAGGATACCCCTGTGGTGGCGGCGGTGACGCAGGAAAAACTAAGGTCGAAAGAGCTTTCCAACATCAAAGAGGTGAGATCCAGAGGGGCGGAGATTGTCTTGTTCGTGAAAGAGGCTTTGGCGGAGGACATCGACAGCCAGTATCAGGCGTTTTTGCTGCCCGATATGCGGGATGAATTTATGGTAATGCCCGCGTCTGTGGCACTGCAGTTATTGGCATATTATGTGTCGTCGGATAAAGGCTTCGATGTTGATAAGCCGAGAAATTTAGCAAAGGTTGTAACTGTGGAATAAACAGAGGTTTATGCGGATACGTTTGGGCGGAACCGCATATCTGAGCCTATAATCAGGAGAGGGAAGATTCTGGTGAAAAGCCCTCTCCTTTTTCCGTAACAGTTCCGCCCACGCCATTCGCAATCCCGCACTACGGGCTTCAAAATTGCTCATGAACGGGCGTTCTGCTCATAAGCAGTCTCGTATGCTCATTCATGCAAGCATGATTCGCCTACGAGACTGCTTATGGCTGAACTGTTACCCTTTTTCACATTTTTCCCGCATTGGCATAGGATATAGCAAGGAAAATATGAGGTTTTGTATGTCAGATATTGCTGTTACGCCAAGTAATAATATTGACCAGGGGGAGTTAAGGGTACAGGTGATTTCACGCGGGGGAAACAGTCCCATAGAAAACGCCGCCATTACGATTTCTTATTCCGGGGATCCGGAAAGCAGGGTAGAGGAGGTGGAAACCGATGTGTCCGGAATGTCCGAACAGATTACGCTTGCTGCGCCTCCGCTTGAATATTCTATGGAACCCGGGGAAAACCAGCCATTTTCACAATATACCGTTCAGGTTACTGCGGAAGGGTACCGCCCGGTCAGCGTGTCGGGCGTCCAGATTTTTTCAAATGAGCTGTCGCTTCAGGAAATCCAGATGGAGGAAGTAGATGCGCAGGGGGATTCGATAGACAACATCGTGATTCCGGTAAATACCCTGTTTGGGGATTTTCCGCCCAAAATAGCGGAGTCGGAAATTAAGCCGGTGACAGAGACGGGGGAAATCGTGCTCAGCCGGGTGGTCATTCCGGAATTTGTCATCGTCCATGACGGCCCTCCCAGCGATTCGGCGGCAAACGACTACTATATTACCTACAAAGATTATATCAAAAACGTTGCGTCCAGTGAAATTTATTCCACCTGGCCGGACGCCACATTGCGCGCCAACATTCTTGCCATTATGTCCTTTACCTTAAACAGGGTCTATACCGAGTGGTACCGCAACAAAGGTTATAACTTTACCATCACCACTTCCACCGCCTTTGACCAGAAATTTGTCTATGGCAGGAATATTTTCAAAAACATTTCCGACATTGTGGACGAAATGTTTCAAAATTACCTATCCAGGCCAAACGTCAGGCAGCCGATACTGACACAGTACTGCGATGGGGAGAGAGTGACCTGCAGCAACTGGTTAAGTCAGTGGGGAAGCAAATATCTGGGGGATCAAAATTACAGCACCATAGAAATCCTGCGCTACTATTATGGAAACAGTATGTTCATCAATACGGCGGAGGAAGTGTCCGGCATTCCGTCCTCCTGGCCGCGGGTGGATTTAACCATAGGGTCTACCGGGGAAAAGGTAAGGCAGATACAGGAAGAGCTGGCAAGGATTTCCCGTTCCTATCCGGCAATTCCCACCATCACACCGGACGGAATTTACGGTTCCGCCACCAGAGCGGCAGTGGAAGAGTTTCAGCGGGTATTCGGCTTGCCGGTCACTGGAATCATTGATTACCGCACCTGGTATAAGATATCAGAAATCTATGTGGCGGTGGCAAGGCTGGGAGAATTGGTTTAATGCGGTAAATTCTTGGTTTTTTCTTTGATTCATGTTATACTAGGAAACAAAAGAAATGCGTAAAAGCCAATCACAGGAAAAGGCAGATATGAAAAATTATAAACTTACCATACAATACGATGGAACCCGGTATAAAGGCTGGCAGGGACAGCATAGCACAGACCTGACCGTACAGGGAAAAATCCAGGAAGTCTTAACGAAAATGGCCGGAGAGCCAGTGGAAATCATTGGTTCCGGAAGAACGGATGCCGGAGTACACGCACTGGGACAGGTGGCAAACTTCCATGGAAAAGAAACGTGGAGTAACGAGGAAATCCACGCCTATTTAAACCGATATCTTCCGGAAGATATCGCAATTTTGAAAGTGGAAGAAGTAGAGATGCGCTTTCACAGCCGTTACCAGGCAAAGGCAAAAACGTATCTCTACCGTATCCATACAGGGGAAATCCCCAATGTCTTTGAGCGCAAATATGTTTATCATTACAAAGGCCGCCTGGATGCAGTCGCTATGAAACAAGGGGCTGGATACCTGGTCGGAACCCACGATTTTAAGTCCTTCTGCGGCAATAAAAAGATGAAAAAATCTACCGTCCGCACGATATATGAAATACAGATAGAAGAAATTGGAGATGAAATCCAAATCTATTATACGGGCGATGGATTTTTGCAGAATATGGTGAGGATCCTGACGGGGACCTTGATTGAGATTGGAGACGGCAGAAGGAGAGCGGAGGACATTCCGGCAATTTTAGAAGGGAAAAACAGGGAATTGTCGGGCTATACTGCTCCGCCCTGCGGACTCACCCTGTATAAAGTAACCTATGAGAAAGAATATTAAATGATGGAAAAATGGTTTGTGATACAAAAGGGCGCGGACTTTCAGAAACTTTCAGAAACGTTTGGCATCAGCCCGGTAACGGCGCGGATTATCCGCAATCGTGAGGTGATTGGAGAGGCGGCGGTGGACCGATATCTCAATGGAGGATTGGAGGAGTTATACAATCCCCATTTGTTAAAAGATGCGGACCTCCTCGTGGATCTTTTATCTGAGAAAATCGAAACAGGGCAGACAATCCGGATTATCGGGGACTATGATATTGACGGCGTCATGTCCACATATATACTGCATCAGGGCATCCGGCGCTGCGGCGGCAGGGTGGATACCCGCATACCGGACCGCATCAAAGACGGGTACGGAATCAACGGACATCTGATAGACCAGGCCTATGAGGATGGCATAGATACGATTATTACGTGCGATAACGGAATTTCCGCCATAGAGGAGATTGCCCATGCGAAGGCGTATGGGATGACGGTGCTTGTGACGGACCATCATGAGATACCTTACACCGAGGAAAATGGCCAGCGTAATTACAAAAGAAGCGCGGCAGATGCCATAGTAAACCCGAAGCAGCAGGACTGCCCCTATCCCTGCAAAGAACTCTGCGGAGCTGCAGTGGCATTCAAGGTCATACAGGTTCTATATGAAAAATGCGGCGTCCCTGCGGAGGAGGCGTGGGAATTTTTGGAAAACGCCGCCTTTGCCACGGTAGGGGACGTGATGGATTTGAGGGACGAAAACAGAATCTTAGTCAAAGAGGGGTTAAAACGTATCAGAAACACAAGCAATAGGGGGATGCGGGCGTTGATTCTGCAGAATAAGCTGGAGCCGGAACAGATCAAGGCGTACCATATCGGGTTTGTGCTCGGACCCTGCATCAATGCCGGGGGCAGGCTGGAGACTGCTAAAATCGCCCTCAGCCTGTTTTTGGAAAAAGAGGAAACAAAGGCGGCGCAGATAGCCGCGGAGCTTGTGGAGTTAAACGCCCAGAGGAAGGATATGACGGCGGAAGGGGTAGAACTTGCCCTCCGGGAAGTGGAGGAGGAGCGGGCGGGAGAAAAAGTCCTGGTGATTTACCTGCCAAAAGTCCATGAAAGTCTGGCTGGCATCATAGCCGGAAGGATTCGGGAAATTTACCATAAGCCGGTATTCGTCCTGACAAAAAGCGAAGATGGGGTGAAAGGTTCCGGCCGTTCCATAGAAACGTATTCGATGTATGAGGAACTCTGCAAATGCCGGGAATTATTTACCAGATTTGGCGGACATCCCATGGCGGCGGGGCTTTCCTTAAAAGAGCAGGACGTGGAGGCGTTCCGGGAAAAAATAAACGGCTGTTGTGAATTGACAGAGGAGGATTTTATTCTTAAGATAAAAATAGATGTGCCGATGCCGATAGGATATCCGGATGTATCTTTGATCAGAGAATTAGAGCAATTAGAGCCTTTTGGAAAGGGCAACGGAAAACCGCAGTTTGCGGACAAAAACATACGCATTGCGAATATGTCTCTTGTGGGGAAGAACCGCAATGTATTAAAGCTGCAGTTAAAATCCGAGGGCGGCGAGCGGATTTCGGCAGTCTATTTTGGGGATACAGCCGTATTTTTGGAGTATTATCGGGAAAAATATGGAGAGGAAGAAGTGGAGCGGGCATTGCAGGGCAGGGAAAACGCCATCCGTATGTCCATTGTATATTATCCGGAAATCAACGATTACCAGGGGACCGAGAGCGTGCAGCTGATGATTAAAAATTACCAGTAACTGATTTGCGGCGCGGGTTCCAGACGGCTTTTTTGTGCCGAGAACGTCACAAGGAAGCCCTTATCCGGCAAGAAGGGCTGCACAGGCGGCTTTTCCTGGTTTTTTCTTGCGGTTCTTCGGACGAATACGTTCTCAGAATGGAGGATAGAGCGAGCATGATGTTTGGAGGAAAAAAGCAGTTAGAAAAAGAAATAGAAGCGTTAAGGGAGCGGAAACAAAAAAGCGAAGAAGTTGCCCGGGAAGTGCTGCGCGCAAAGGCGGATGCGGAGAAGCAGTTTGGAGAACTGGAAGCATCCTATCAGCAGTCGGCAAAACATATGGAGCAGATTGCGGGCGCATTGAGCCATGTTGAGCGGATTGCATCTGAGAGCAGCGGGAACACGGAGGAAGTACATAACGCTATGGTGGAAATGAACTATGGGTTGGAATCCTTTGGAGCGAACCATACTGCCTTCCTGGAACGGTTAAAAAATCAAAACGAAAGATTTTCAGAGTTTTTAGAGCAGCACCGGAAATATTTAGAGCCCCTGGAAAAGTTATGCGAAGTGCAGGAGCAGATGTTGGAAGGGGAGGAAAAGACGGACCAGACCTTAATGGAAATGAGGGAATACTCTAAAAACATGAATGTTCTGGCATTAAATGCCGCCATAGAAGCCGGGCGGATGGGGGAAGAAGCGGAAGAGCTTGTCCGCGCGGCGGAGGAAGTGCGCGCCTGCTCCCAAAATTATGAGCGTTCTGCAGAGCTGCTCTCGGAAGAATTAAACGCTTCTAAGGCAAGGGTGTCGGAATTGGAAGAGGAACTGCAGAAGCTAAGCCGTCTGTTTAAGGAATGCACCATTGCCATGGGGAAATTGTACAACAGCTCCGTGCAGGAGGTGGCCGATTATGAAAGAGAGCAGATAAAGCTGCAGGAACTCGCTTCTTTTGATATGGCGGGAAAGGCAGAAGCGGCAAGGCAGTCGGGAGAGGAGCTGCTTGGCGTCCGGAAGGAAATCAGCTCCCAGATAGAGGCGGCGGACGGCCAGATAGAGCGGCAAAGGCAGCATACGCGGGAACTGGAAGAGATTTACCGCAAGCTGCAGCGGCAGGCAGAGGCATTGCAGGAAACAGAAGAGTGACAGGAATCGGACAGAGGTGGGACATATGGCGAAAGAGAAACATTTTAGTTTTCAGTCAAACAACGGAAAAACTGCCATCCATGGAGTGAAATGGATGCCGGAAAACGGAGAGTGCAGGGCAATCCTCCAGATTGTCCATGGCATGGTAGAATATATTGAGCGTTACCGCCCTTTTGCGGAATACCTGACGCAGCAGGGGATTCTGGTAGTAGGGCACGATCATCTGGGGCATGGGGCGTCCGTCAACCGTGAGGAGGAATGGGGCTATTTTGCCGAGGAGCCCAGCAATATGCTGGTGGCGGACATTCACAAGCTCCGCGTAAAAATGCAGAAAGAGTATCCATCCGTCCCTTACTTTATGTTAGGGCACAGCATGGGCTCTTATATGCTCCGGAAATACTTGTGCATCCACCATCGAAACCTGGCGGGGGCAGTGATTATGGGGACGGGATATGTGCCGGACGCAACGCTGAGGTTTGGCCTGGGGCTGTGCAAAATTGTGGCGGGATTGCGGGGATGGGATTACAGGAGCAAATTCCTGCAGTCCCTTGCCTACGGCAGGCCCTATCGAAAATATGATTTATATGGAAAGAACTATGAGAACAGCTGGCTGACCAAAGATGTGGAGATCGTAAAAAATTATTATGCGGACCCGCGGTGCACGTTTCTGTTTACTGCGAATGGTTATTACGGGCTGATGGAAGCGATTCTTTATGATAACCAGAAAAAGAATGTCGGCAAAGTCCCCAAAGAGTTGCCCCTGTTTATCGTATCCGGCGCCAAAGACCCGGTGGGGGATTTTGGCAGGGGAGTGAAAAAAGTTTGCCAGATGTATCAGGAGGCGGGAATCCGAGATCTGACCTGCAAATTATATGAGGACGACAGGCATGAGATTTTAAACGAGACGGACCGGCTTCAGGTATATGCGGATATTTGCCGCTGGATACAGGAGCGGGCGCAACGGCAATAAGCAGGCAAAACGCCACATAGAAAAGGAGAGACAATATGAAGAGAAAAGGACGCCGGTTTGCCGGAATCTTGTTGGCGGCAGCCGTAGGGGTGAGTTCTTTGGAAACCATAGCCGCCGCAGAGGCTTCCCAGGGGATATCAGGCAATATCACTGTGATAGAGGGAGAGAACAGCGACGAGGTAACGATTGAACAGGGAGACAGACCTTATCTGGCACTGGGGGCTGACTTGTCGGAAGAACAAAAAAATACGGTCTTGTCTATCATGGGGATATCGCCGGAACAGCTGGGGGATTATGATGTGGTTTCTGTGACGAACGCAGAGGAACATCAGTACTTGGATTCTTACATTTCATCTGCCCAAATCGGAAGTAAGGCGTGGTCCTCCGTCGTCATCATGGAGCGTCAGGATGGCAGCGGATTAAATATTTCTACTAATAATATCAACTACTGCACCGTGGGAATGTATAAGAATGCACTTGCCACCGCAGGCGTCACGGATGCAGATATCATCATTGCAGGGCCGACAAGCATTTCCGGAACGGCGGCTCTGGTGGGGATTTTTAAGGCGTATCAGGAGATGACGGGGGATGAGGTCGATGAAACTGTCGTAGATGCGGCCGTCAACGAGCTTGTGATTACCGGGCAGTTAGAGGAGTCGATAGAGGGGCTGACCAATGAGGAAGTGGAGGAGTTTATCGCCTACCTCAAGTCAGTGATAGCCGAAAACGACCTAAGCAGCGAGGAGGATATCCAGCAGGCGATGGATGAGGCCTGTGAGAAATACGGCGTAATCCTGTCAGAGAAAGAGCGCCAGTTAGTGACGGATCTGCTTTTAAAAATCACTTCCCTGGACATTGATTTAGGCGGGCTTGTGGATTATGCCCAGTCCCTCTATGATTCCTATAAAAATGGGGACAAAGCGGGGGACGTCTCATCTCTTAAGGGATTTTTGTCCAAAGTGGTGGATGCGGTGACGGCGTTTCTCAAAAAACTGTTTTCCTAAGAATGGTTCATGAGCAATCCGCTTACGATAGTAAGCTTTGAAGCACGTAGTGCGGGATTGCGAATGGCGTGGGCTGAACCAATGTCATTAAGTTAGCACCAGCAACATAAGGC
>CANQUZ010000038.1 GCA_947627165.1 uncultured Roseburia sp. | reverse complement strand
GGTTCTGTCCGTTTTCCTTCCCCTCCTCCGCGACGCGAAGGATATGCAGCAGAAAAAATATGGTGCAAAAAGCAATATAAAACACCGCCATCGCCTGATAAGAAGCAAGTCCAAGAACCAGAAAAACGCCTGCAGCCAGAAACCACAGCAGGCGGAGCCTGCGGCCTTCTTGTTTGCCGTTCTTCTCCAGGCAGCAATGGCACATCCCTATCGCCGCAGCGATTAAAAGCAGCATCGCCAGCGCAATCTCTGCCTGCTGCAGCGAAAAGTAAAACTGAAAGCTCCAGATGTTTGACGTGATATACAGCAGCAGAAACAGCCAATAAGGATATTCTTCCTTTTCCCCGGAAAAATGGTAACACCCATAGGTGGCAAGGACGCCTCCCAGGATAAAAAACAACAGCATGAGAATACCGCTTTTTATCACTTGATGCACCGTGAGCCCCAATATTCTTTTCAGAAGCACCAGGCCGTATCTGCCGATATAAAGCCATCCCAGCGTGCTCCCCGGCGCATTCACCAACTCCTCTGTGTCAATGCGGATATTTCCGTTAAATGCCTGAAACCCAAAACAAACGACCGCAGCGGCGGCTGATAAAAGCATGAGTTTTCCATACCGATGCACAAACCTTTTCCACTCTTCCGCCGTCTGCTTCATTTGTTCTGGGTTCCTTCCTTAAAAATGTTATCCTGCAACTGTTCCATCCTGCATCGTTACATCCCCAGGCCGGGCAGAAATCATTTCTCTGCTAAATGGAACGTATCCATGTATTCCTCTAACGCCGTGCGCCAGTCCGCCATGCGGTATCCGCCCGTGAGCCTCATCATATAGTTATCAAGAATGGAATATGCCGGCCTTTTGGCGGACGCCGGGTTCATGGCGGCATACTGTTCGCTTGTTACGTGCTTTACTTTCGTATTTTTGCCTGCCCGCTTAAAAATTTCCTCCGTAAAATCGGCCCAGTTGGTATCTCCCTCGCAGGTGGCATGAAATACGCCATAATTTTCTGTAGGCTCAAAATGACGGATAGCCCTCGCAAGCTCCACCGCGCTGGTAGGCGACCCTTTCTGATCTTCCACCACCGTCACCTCATCATGGGTCTCTGAAAGGCGCAGCATCGTCTTGACAAAATTCTTTCCATCCCCATAAAGCCATGCTGTGCGGAAGATAAAATATTTTTTTGCAAATTCTTTTACAAATCGCTCCCCCTCAGCCTTGGTCTTTCCATAGGCGCTCACCGGATGTATCTCGTCAAACTCTGTGTAGGGTTTTGTCCCAGTTCCATCGAATACATAATCGGTGGAGACGTGTATCATCTTAGCGTCCACCTCGGCAGCCGCTATGCTTAAGTTCCTGGGGCCAATGGCATTGATTTTGTATGCCAGATCCCACTGGGTTTCACAGGCATCCACATTGGTGTGCGCCGCACAGTTTATGATTACATCCGGCCTCGTCTCCCGCACAAGGCTCATGACTGCCTGTACATCTGTAATGTCTAATGCCAGTATTCCCTCGCCCTCCACCACGTCCGTATTGATAAATTCCACGTCTTCCCTTGCATATTCTTCCCGGATTGCACGTCCCAGCTGTCCGTTGCACCCAGTTACCAGTATTTTTTTCATAGTTCCTCTCATTCTGCCGTTTCAGCGGCTCTTGCATCGCATCAACAGGGACTTTGTGCGCCAGCACAAATCCCTAATTGAAAATTTTAATTTTCAGTAACAGTTTAGCCATAAGCAGTCCCGTAGGCGAATCATGCTTGCATGAATGAGCATACGAGACTGCTTATGAGCAGAACGCCCGTTCATGAGCAATTTTGAAGCCCGTAGTGCGGGATTGCGAATGGCGTGGGCTGAACTGTTACAATTTTCAATCCTAAACCTCTGAAGGTTCCTTGCTTTTGAATCTTACTCTCCCAGTCCGTCCTCGATTGCCGATAAGATAGAGTTCAGAGCCGTCTCCTCATCTTCCCCGTCGCACACCAGCTCAATCTCATCGCCGGATTTAATGCAGGCGCCAAGGACGCTTAGGACGCTTTTGGCGTTCGCCACATTCTCCCTGTAACGGAATGTCACATGAGACTTAAACTGCATCGCTTCTTTACATAAAATCCCGGCGGGTCTTAAATGCAGCCCGGTGGGATTTTTGATTGTTACTTTCTGGCTTACCATAAAATGCACCTCCCAACTCTGTTCCCCATCCTAAAGCATAATCTTCGTAATCAATTCCGCTAATTTTTTTGCTTCCGCTTCAATGATGTTCTGATCTTTTCCCTCTATCATCACCCGGACCAAAGGCTCTGTTCCCGATGGGCGTATCAATACTCTTCCCTCCCCATGGAATTTTGCCTCCACCTCTGCAATGGCGTCCGCAATTTCCTGATAGTCCATAAAATTCTCTTTTTTATGATTTGGAACTCTGGCATTAATCAGCGCCTGCGGCAATACTTCCATGATGCCAGCCAATTCGGATAATGGTTTTCCTGTTTCCACCATTACCTCAAGAAGGTGCAGCGCGCTCAACAGCCCGTCGCCAGTCGTATTGTCGTCAAGGAAAATCACATGACCCGACTGCTCTCCGCCGATATTGTATCCATTTTCCCTCATATGCTCAAGAACATAGCGGTCGCCCACTTTCGTTTTTTCAATATGGATTCCTTCTTTTTCTCCCATGAGGGAAAATCCAAGGTTGGTCATCACCGTTACCACAATGGTGTCCTTTTTTAACTTTCCTTTTTTCTTCATGAAATTGCCACAGATTGCCATAATCTGATCCCCGTCTACCAGATTTCCATGCTCATCCACCGCCAGCATCCGGTCTGCATCACCGTCAAAAGCGATGCCTACGGCAGCCTTTTCATAAACGACCCGCGCCTTTAACTCATCCATATGGGTAGAACCGCAGTTGGCATTGATATTCGTCCCATCCGGGTTCGTGTGGATTGCCACCAGCTCGGCTCCCAGTTCTTTTAATGTTTTCACGGAAGTGTAATGGGCCGCCCCTTCTGCGCAGTCAATCACGATTTTCATGCCGCTTAGATCCACCGGCACGCATTTTTTCATAAAATCAACATATTCATCCCGCAAGTCAAAACGGTAGTCTATTTTTCCCACTCCGGATCCGATGGGCAGCGTCACGTCTTTCATATTGTTGCGAATCAACGCTTCGATTTCATCCTCCAACTCGTCAGAAAGTTTATACCCCTCTCCGTTAAAAAACTTGATTCCGTTAAATTCCATCGGATTATGGGACGCAGAGATGACAACTCCTGCATCCACTCGATGTTTTCTGGTCAGGTAAGCAATCGCCGGCGTCGGCATTACGCCGACAAAAATTGCATTTGCTCCCACCGAACAAATCCCCGCCATCAAGGCGCTCGCCAACATCCCGCCGGAAATCCTGGTGTCGCAGCCTACGATGATTGTCGCCTGGTGCGCGCTCTCTCTTGTAAGGACATAAGCTCCCGCCTGGCCGAGCCTGGTAGCCAGCTCAATCGTCAATTCCGAACCTGCAACTCCCCGCACGCCATCTGTCCCAAACATTCTTGCCATTTTCTATTTCCTCCGATTTCCTGTCAATTCATTCAGACTTCCTTATTCTATTCTGATGTATCCTCTTCCTCCGGCTCTTCTGACGCCTCCGTATCTTCCGAATCCTGGGTGGTGCCGGAGTGGCCGCCTCCCTCCGCGCTTTCGCTGTCCGTTGTTCCCGCCTCGCCATCGGAATCCTCCCTGCGCTCTATGTTCACAGGAATGGTCACGGCTGCCGTGGCCTGATACAGGTTTTCATCCAACAAAAGCGTTACCGCCGCCGTGTGTTCTCCAACGCCCAATCCGGAGACGTCGATGGTTCCCCGAATGTCTTCCACAAAGAGTTTTGCCATATCACTCTCCGCCCCGGCGATTTCCACCGTCATGCTGTCTATGGGAAAGCTGACTTTTTGGTTTTCCAGAAGGTTTTCCACAGTCAGGGCCGATATTGGCACTTCAAAATTCTTCTCTACCATGCGCTCTATTTTCACCGTGACGGAAATATTGGCATCCGAAGCCAATACCAGCGACACACCGTTCGGCAGGTAAGAACTGATGTCCACCTCGCGCTCTATATCCTCGGAAGCTCCTCCTACGTTTAATAGTTCCGCCGGAACATCCACCTTATTCGTCTTGTTCAAAGCCGCCGTCTCGCCTTTGATGCGCACTGTCTGAGGCGAATACTGTATTTCTTTTATGGTATAGCCCTTAGACGGGACGCCCATGGTATGAAATTCTATCCCCACGTCCTTCGTCTTTAAAATCTTGGCACTGATGGTAACGGTGCTCAGATTCATGCTAAGTTTCGAGGGATCGATCACATTCCGGTCCACATCATAAAGCACCGGAACCACGGTGTCCGTCACATCCGACGACATCCCCTCTACGTTAATGGCGGCTTCCACCGTGTCAATCCGGCTGGTAACGGAAGAAGGCCCTGAAATTTTAAGTAAGTTTGTGGTGACAATCGCGACCTCTCCCACTGCGCAGCCGTCGGCAACATTTCCTACCGTAGTTGCCGTAATGCGTTTCTGTATGCTGCCCCGATCCTCCATCGCCACTTCAATATAGAGCTGTTTGGAAGAAATGGTCACCTGATTGCTGCTGAATTTACTGCAGGATACCGTCACAGGCACCCGGTAAATCCCGCTGTCGTCCACATATTGGATCCTCTCCATGTCCGCTACCGCAGTAAAGTCCGCATTGGTAAGCTTTTCCTGGTAGGTCCTTTTTGCCGTCACGTTGAACGTCACCGTATTATTTCCGTCTAACAGTTCAAAATATTTTCCGTTGGAAGTAATGTAATCTTCATTTTCTGTCTTTACGCTTGCCGTATAGGGCACAGTCCGCACCGGTTCATCCACATTAATGACCACAACCCAGAGGATGAAAGCAAACAATGCCGCCAATATCTTGAGGCCAAAATTATGAATCACTTTTTTGCCGAGTTTCTTTAACATCCTTCAGCCTCCTCTTCCATGCTTCTATCCTGGAAATCTTCTTCTCCCGCCTCTGGATATAAGCCAGCTTATTTTTTAGAAATTCGGCATCCACATTGCGGTAAAGCTCTCCTCCTAAGGCAATCGACACCTTTCCGTTCTCTTCGGAAACCACAATCGTAAGCGAGTCGCTGACCTCGCTGATCCCCACCGCCGCACGATGCCTGGTTCCTAAGTCCTTGCTGATTGTGAGAGAATCCGTCAGCGGCAGATAGCAGGTCGCCGAAACAACCCTGTCGCCCCGGACAATCACCGCCCCGTCATGAAGGGGCGTATTTTTTTCAAAGATGTTAATCAATAGCTGGCTGGTAAGAATGCCGTCTATCGCGATTCCGGTCCTCTCATACTCGGACAGCACGATTTCATCTTCCACTACAATCAAAGCCCCCGTTTTCACTTTTCCCATTTCATAGCAGGCCTTTACCATCTCGTTTATGGTCTTATCGGAAAATTTCCCCATCTCCCCCTTGGAAAAATCAACGGAAAACAGTGATAAAATAATATTTTTTCTCCCTAAATTTTCGAGGGCTTTCCGCATCTCCGGCTGAAAGATAACTACGATGGCGATAATCGCGACACTCAGCGTATTTTTTGCAATCCAAATAATGGTATTCATCTGGAAAACGGCTGCCACCCCAACGAATACCAGAATCACTAGGAGCCCCCTTAAAAGCATCCACGCCCTGGTGTTTTTGATCCACACCAACATATAATAGAACAGAAATGTTATGATAAAAATCTCCACAACATCCGTCAATGTTATTTTCGGTAAATTCATATACATGGACGCCTTTTCCCAAAAGGTATCCAATGCTGCTGCCAGATTCTGCACGTATTTCACTTCCCCATCTAATCTAATAATTCTTCATCAATATCCATTTCTTCTGCAAATCTCTTCTTGCTCAGACGCACTTCTTCCTCTCTGCCGCTGAATCTTTTTACCTTTTTCTCCGGTCCCGAAACCATCACTTTGGGAATCGCCTTTACATAATAGTAATATTCGTCGTCCTCAAACTGCAGCCGCTCTGTCCTTGAGTAATCCAAATGGAAACAGAAAAACTGTATGATAAAAGCAATCACTGCAGCCACCGCGCTCCCAATCAACACCTCCGCAATTTTTCCGGAAATGCCCAAAATCAGATACCCTGAAATCAGGCCGGTCACCTGGAACAAAATGCCTGAAATAATTGCCACAATCCATGCGTTTTCCATGGATGTGCGGCGGATGGTATGGACAATTACCAGAGTGGCTGCCATAATGGCGAGAACCAGATACATTTCCCTGTTGCCAATTAGCTGGTTTAATATGACCACGATTTTGGAAACGGCGCTTTCCTCTTCCATCCCGCCGCTTAACACTGACGCGTTCTGTTTCACCCCATCCAAAAAGAAATATACGACTATGCCGCAGAACAGCGAAAATATAGAATAAATTTCTTTCAGAAGCCCCATCCCTATAGGCAAGATATAAGGAATATGGAACTGAAAACACAGCGGCGCCAAAACCACGTTATACCGGTTCTTTGGCGCGAACCGAAAATAAATAAAATAAATGATTACAAACAGCAGCAAGGTCACGGCGCAGACTTCCAAAGACAGGGCGTACATATCCGCCAGCACGACCAACGCTGCGAAAGCCACCGTCGTGCTCGCCGGCAATACGGAACATACCAACGCCAAAATCAACGCCGCCGGCAGCGTGCTTATCTTCTCCATGTAGCCGATGTTGGCATTGATGGACGCAAACAGCACCAGCGCAACCACAAACTTGATGACAGGGATAATATACGTTTCATTCTTGCTGTAAAACCGAATCAATTTCTCTTTTAATTCCAATAAGGTAGTCATAATTTCCTCCCGCCCTTATTTCCATTGTCTATGGCTGTTTTTCTTAACCGTTCTTCTCTGTCATACAGGGCATTTACTTTCTTCAGTTCGTGATAATATTTTTTTACCTTTTGGCGTCCCCAGGTATATTTCATACTGTATACAATGTAAGTTGCCAACAGGTAGAGCACCATAAATACTGCATACAACATCCCAACGCCAATCAGGACGCCCACCAAATCAATGCTGTTCATCCGGGCCAGCAGAGGCTCCATGGAATAAAGCCCCCACAACGCCAGTATCAGCCCAAAGACAACCGTCCCCACCACAAAGCTTTTTAACAGCTGCAGCGAGATATAATCCCTTCTTGCATACTGCATCATCGGCTGGCAGCGTTTTCTGTCATTCGCATCAAATTTCGCCATCTTTACCATATAATGCAGACGTTCCTCATTCACCATGAAAGTCATTATCCTTTCTTTCATTTACACTTTGCACATAACGATGCATACTATAGCACATTATAGCATAGTAACCATGATTTTCAAAGGCAAAAAAAGCAAGACCATCATCCCAGGCCTTGCTCACATTTCCTCTACTGTAAAAAACGCATTTTATTTCCTTCACGTTCTCTCTTTTTCGCTTCCGATGCTTCGGGTTTACTGATGGCGCCATAAAATTTATTCTGCATAGTCACTTTACATTTATCACAAAAACGTCCGCTGCATATAGGCTTGCCGCAATGCTCACAGGTAATGTCACCAAGTTCCGGATTCGCAAGAGACAATCTCTCTTCCCGTATCCACTGTTTAATCTGCTTCACAGAAACTTCCATCGTCTCTGCCACTTCCTCTATCGGGGCGTTCGGATTCTCTCTTAAATATGCCTTTACCTCCTGGAACTTCTCCTCCAGCTTCTCTAAGCATCTTGTGCACATATTCGGTCCACCCATATAATTATACAAGCGTCCGCAGCTTCTACAGTTTTTTATTTCCATATGTCGCGTCCTCCTAGATTACTGCCTGTACCCTTTGCCGATACTGATGCAGATATAGTATACTTCTTTGACACCTGCAGTAAGCAACACCTCCGCCAGCGCATCCATGGTACTGCCTGTCGTATAAATGTCATCCACCAAAACTATCTGTCTATATTTTACTATATTTGCTGCCGATTGGAAAGCATTTTTTACATTCAAAACCCGTTCCTGTTCATTTAATTCTTTCTGCGGGACAGTGTTGCGGACTCTCCTCACCAATCTGCAGTCCACAGGTATCTGCAGCTCCCTTCCAAGGGCTTTTGCAAACACTTCCGCCTGGTTATATCCGCGCAGCCTTTGTTTCCGGGGAAACATAGGCACCGGCACAATAGCTTCCACGTTCTTGCTTTTCAGCCAGCCGCCGCAGAGCTCCGCCGCCGCTCTGGCATAAAATGAAGCGTACTCCCGCTTCCCTGCGTACTTAAAGCGATAGATGGAATTGCGAAGCGCCCCTTCATAAACAAAAACGGCTTTTCCCTGCGAGTAGAGATGCTTCCGCTTCTGGCAGTCAAAACAATATTCCGCCCTGTCGTCCCCCAGCGGTTTGCCGCACTTTTTGCACACCGGCTCACGGATGGCCTTAATCTCCTTCCTGCACGGCTCGCAGAGCCAAACGCCCGGCAGCACCACCCCATCACAGACGGGGCATCTGGGCGGAAAGAAAAGCGACAGTATCCTGTCTTTTGCTGAACCCATAAACTCCTTCCCAAATCTCTCCCAAAAAAGCATAGCATTTTTCTCGCCCGCATACCATTAAAGTTTTATTAATTTTTTCTGAAATCGGTTTTAACCCCTGGGCAGCTGCTCTTTTAATCGGTCGCAAAGGCCGCTGTATCGCTTCTGCTGGGACGTATTCTGCACCATCTGGCGGAACGCGGTATCATTGCCCACCAAGGTCACGCATTTCCTTGCCCGCGTCACCGCCGTGTAAATCAAATTCCGGTTCATCAACATCGCAGGACCGTTTAACAGGGGGATCACGACCGCCGGATATTCGCTTCCCTGGGACTTATGTATCGTAATGGCATAGGCAAGCTCTAACTCATCCAATAATTTATAAGGATATTCCACCATCCTCCCGTCGTCAAATTCAATGATCATCTGTTCCGCAAACTCATTAATCCTTCGGACGATTCCCATATCGCCGTTAAAAATCCCCATCCCCTTATCCAATGTAAGGCCATAGGGGCTTCGGATTTCCCACTCTAACTGATAATTATTTTTCGTCTGCATCACCTTGTCCCCCTCGCGGAACAGCATCTCCCCATGTTCCTTTTCCGCCTTGCCGTCCTCCGGAGGGTTCATATACCGCTGCAAAATAAGATTCAAACGCTCCACTCCCAACAATCCCTTCCTCATGGGGGTTAAGACCTGTATGTCGTAGGGCGTGGCCTCCACAAACTTCGGCAGCTTTTGTTTTACCAGCTGCAAAACCACATTGATAATCAAATCCGCCTCATACCGCTTTAAAAAGAAGAAGTCCATGCTCTTATTGTCCAATGCCACTTCTTCCCCATGGTTAATTTTGTGGGCATTGACGATAATGTCACTGGTGGCCGCCTGACGGAAAATTTTGGTGAGCATCACTACGTTGCAGACCTGTGACCGGATAATGTCCCGCAAGACGCTTCCCGGCCCTACGCTGGGAAGCTGGTTCACATCCCCCACCAATATCAGCCGCGTGCCCACTGCAAGCGCTTTTAACAGGGCGTACATCAAGTGGATATCCACCATGGACATTTCATCCACAATCACCACATCCGTTTCCAGAGGGTTTTGCTCGTTTCTTTCAAATCCGGTCGTTCCATCCGCCCCGCCGTTTAATTCCAGCATACGGTGGACAGTCCTCGCCTCAAAGCCAGTGGTTTCGCTCATCCGCTTGGCCGCCCGCCCCGTAGGGGCCGCCAGGAAAATATCCAGGCCTTCCAGTTCAAAATATTTGATAATGGCGTTGATGGTGGTCGTCTTCCCCGTGCCGGGGCCGCCCGTGATAATCAAAAGCCCGTTTCTCACCGCTTCCTTCACGGCAGCCCTCTGATGCTCATCCAGCTCCATGCCGGTCTGTTTTTCAATTCCCCGAAGTCTTTGCTCTATCTCGATTTCCGGCACATCATAAGATACATTCAACTCTTTTAACATGGCTGCCGTATTTGCCTCCATGTAATAAAAACCAGAAAGATAGATCTGGGTTTCCTCCCCCTCCGGTTTCTCCATCTGCTTCATGATAATCTTTCGCTCGATTGCCAGATCCATGTATTGTTTTTCAATCTGCTCCGCACCCACTTCCAGAAGCCGCGCAGCCCGTCCCGTCAATTCCTCCTCCGGCAGATAGGTATGCCCCTCCCCTGCCGCCTGCTGCAAAATATAAAGAATCCCGCTCCGCACCCGAAAATCCGAGTCCATGCGGATTCCAACCCTTGCTGCAATCTCATCTGCCGTTCGGAAGCCGACTCCCTCGATATCTTCCGCCAGCCGGTAGGGATTTTCTTTCATAATTCGATAAATATCCTGCCCATACGCCTGGTAAACCTTTACCGCCAGATTCATCGTGATGCCGTATTGCTGCAAAAAGAGCATTGCCTGCCGCAAATCCCTCTTCTCATTGACCTGGTGGGCGATTTCCATCGCTTTCCTCTGGCTGATTCCTTTAATCTCCGCCAGACGTTCCGGCTCTTCCTCAATGATTCGGAACGTATCGTCCCTAAAACGCCTGACAATCCGCGCCGCCAGGGCAAGTCCGATTCCCTTAATCGCCCCGGAACCTAAATACCGCTCGATTGCCTCCTCGCTCTCCGGAGCTTTCTCCTCAAAAGCTTCCACTTTAAACTGCTTTCCATAAACGGGATGCTCCGTATAATCCCCGGAAGCCTCAATCGTTTCTCCTTCCGATATCTCGGAAAAAATGCCGACGCAGGTAATCTCCTCTTCCCCATTCGCTAGATTTAGCACCGTATAGCCATTGTCCGGATTTCTATAAACAATGTGTTCCACATAACCCACTAACTTTTCCAAAACATTCTCCTATCCTTCTGACACTTTCTGCTCCATTCCACGATTGAACCTCTGCCTGGAATGCCAAAATCAATGTTCCTCTCTGCCATCTCTATTTAAAATATCAAAAAAACGGTGCCATTTCAACAGAGATATCTCTATCGAAACTGCACCGCTTTTCTTTTTTTCATGAATCAATGTTATAATTACGCTTCATCTGCTCATACAGCTGTTGTGTAAAACTTGCTCCCACCTCGTCTACCACTTCATCCGCTATCATCTCTATGACGCTGTCCATGTGGTAATCCGTCAGGGTGGAAAGGGAATTGTCCCCTTCTTCTTTTTCCAACATACTCTCTTTGACTTCTTTTAAAATCTCTTCCACAAAATAAGACTCAAAATCTTTACATACCTGCATCAGCTCTTCATCTGTGGACTCGGAAGATAAGTTTTTCAGGGAGCTTTGCAGAGAAGATGCATTGTTTGCAGCCATTGTACTTTTTCCTGTATCCGCTAAGGATGCAAATCCATCGATTGATATCATACTCTATCCCCTCCCGGAACTAACGCCTTAAGTTATTCGCCTGCTCTAACATCTCGTCAGCCGCCGTGATTGCCTTGGAATTTAACTGATAGGCACGCTGTGCGATAATCAGATTTACCATCTCGTCAGCCACCTGTACATTAGAACCCTCTAAGTATCCCTGTGCGACCTCGCTCCTTCTGAGGTTTGCGTTGTTCGCCTCGTTCAAAGGTTCACCGGACGCCGGAGTCACGGCCAAAAGGTTTGTACCCGTCTTTTCCAAACCGGCGGGATTGTTAAACTGGTAAAGGCCAAAACTCTGGTTCATATCCACGAACGTCCCATCTCCCCTGGTATAGCCGAAAGCTCCATCGCTCGACACGCTAACCTGGCCGGAGCTTATGCCTTCCGGAAGCGTAATTTCATTTCCGTTAGAGTCTAAGACCGGATAGCCGTCAACCGTAGTCAGCCGTCTGGCATTGCCGTTTACCGCCCAGACAAAATTGCCCGCCCTTGAATAGTAAGTTTCCCCATCCGTCCCGCGGATTGCAAAGAAACCCTCGCCGTCAATCGCAAAATCGGTCATGCTCTCACTGTCAATAAAAGAACCCTGGGTAAAAATGGAAGTGTTCGCCGCCACTCTCGTTCCCAAACCGACCTGGGCGGATATTGGTTTCTGCTCCCCATTGGCGCTGGTAGTCCTCGTCTGAATCGTCTGGTAGAGCAGCGATTTAAACTCTGTTTTTTGTTCTTTGTAACCTACCGTATTTACATTGGACAGGTTATTTGAAATATTATCCACATTCGACTGCTGCGCAATCATTCCCGTTGCCGCAGTATACAATGCCCTCATCATAGTCTAACGCCCTCCATTATACCTTTCCTACCTGGTTTACTGCTTTATCTAACGTCTCGTCTACTGCATTGATCACTTTCTGGCCGGCCTGATAAGCCCTTGTGATGGTAATCAGATTTACCATTTCCGATACGACGTTGACGTTGGAGGCTTCAATGCATCCCTGGTTGACCTTCGCCTCAGAAGCGATCCTGGTTCCTCCGTCTACCAGATCATACATATTCTCACCAAATTTTGCCAGATAGTTGTAATCCTCGAAATCCACGACGCCAATCGTCGCCACCTGCACATCATTTTGGAAAATATTGCCCCGCTCATCCACAACGACAAGAGCGTTGGGGTCTAACTGGATTCTCGCCCCCGCCGTTCCATTTAATGCCCCGTTCTGATTCAAGACATAATCGCCGTCCTTGGTCACCAGATATCCCGCCGTATTTACCACAAAGGCTCCGTCACGGGTATATTTTACTGAGGTGTTTCCCGCTTTATCGGTATACTCAATGGCAAAAAAACCGTTGCCGTCAATCGCAAAATCGGTTCTTCCGTCCGTCACCTTGTAATTCCCCTGGCTGTAATCCGTGTAGGTTTCTCCAATATGCACGCCCATGCTCATCATGCCCAGTCCCTGCGGAATGTGATAAGAAGAAGCGTCTTTTATCTTGATTGCCAGTTCGTCCGCAAACGTCTGGCTTGTAGCCCCCTCTTTCTTGTAGCCGTTGGTATCTGCATTTGCCAGATTGTTGGAAAGAATGTCCAATCGGTTCTGCTCATTTATCATACCTGTCCAGGCTGTGTACAATCCTTTTACCATAAGGCCGCTCCTTTTCTCCTGCCTGCGGCGTTATTCCCTCCGCCGCCTAAACTGCGCCATAACAACTTATATCTATATATCGGCAACCTGTGCAAAAATCTTAATCGTCATCACGTTTTCCGGCTAAAAACTCTACGTATTTTCCCGTTCCGATGGCAACGCAGGTCATCGGCTCGTCTGCCGTCATGGTATTAATCCCGGTTCTGTCCTCTATCAGTTCCTCTAAGCCGCGCAATAGCGCGCCGCCGCCTGTCAGGACGATGCCCCGATCCGCAACATCCGCAGCTAACTCCGGGGGCGTTTTCTCCAACACAGAATGAACCGCCTCTACAATCTGAAGAGTCGGCTCCCGCAATGCTTCCTCTGTCTCTTCTGACGATACCGTCACTGTCTTTGGAAGGCCTGTCACCAAATTGCGCCCGCGGACATCCATCGTCTCGTTCTGCGCCAAGGGGAAGCAGCTCCCAATCTTAATCTTGATATCTTCCGCCGTCCTCTCGCCAATCAGGAGGTTGTGCTTCTTTCTCATGTAACGGACGATTGCCTCGTCGAAATCGTCTCCTGCAATTTTGATGGAAGTGCTGACCACAGACCCGCCGAGAGAAATGACAGCGATGTCCG
>CANQUZ010000037.1 GCA_947627165.1 uncultured Roseburia sp. | reverse complement strand
TTTTGCTGTATTTTCTACAGTATGCCTTATGTTGCTGGTGCTAACTTAATGACATTGATGGCTGAACTGTTACAAAACAAGTACCTTTGTCCTATGGATTGGTTGACAATTTTTTCCGGCAAGAGTAAAATTATACAAGAAACATATATTTGTAGAGGAGGTATTACTATGAGAGTTCAGAAAAAAGAGCGGAATCATTACTACCTGGCTGCATTATTTGTTGTTACTTGCATATTGTATTTTTGCGCTTCGGTGAAGGCTGAGGCGGCGGAGTACAATCTTTCTTTAAATGATGACTGGGTAGACGGGGCAATCGTGGAGCCAAAGAGCGCAGATTTTTATGATTTCAGCCTTCCAAGCGCCGGCGCTGTCACGATTACCTATCAGGGGTGGAATATTGTAGATAGCTATTATAGAATCCTGAGCGAGGATTGGGCGACAGAGTATTACAAGTGTGAAGTTTATTACAGCAGCGACACAGACCCAAAGACGAACAGTGTGACGCTTATGCTGGAGGCAGGAAACTACTGCGTGAAGATAGAAGGATATGGAAACCATACAGGGGCGTACAGGCTGAAAGGCAGCTTTGATCCGGCGGAAAACAATGAAACCGAGCCGAACAATGGATTTGACGCTGCGATGCCTCTGGCGGGAAATACTAGGATAACAGGCCTTTTGTCGGTGCAGGATCGGGTGGATTTTTATCAGATTCAGGTGCCTTCTACCCAGAATGTGACCATCACCTACACGGGTATGATAAAAGATTCCTATTATTCGATTTGGAACTCTGATTACGTTCAGGTCGATCGAAAGGAATTGTATTACTGTTCCGAGGAGAGTCCCCTAACAGGTACTTTGGAGGTAACGCTGGAGCGCGGGACCTATTACATTAAGATAGAGCCGTATGGCAACAATACCGGCCGCTACTATTTAAAATGGTCTGGAAAAAAGGCAGCGATACCGGTTTCCTCCATCAGGATTTCTGGAAGGAAAGATTTGACAGTTGGACAAAGCCTTAGGCTGACGGCGTCGGCGAGCCCGGCCAATGCCACAAACCGGGCCGTCAAGTGGACTTCCAGCAATAAAAGTATCGCAACGGTGAGCTCAAATGGCACGGTGAAAGCAAGACAGGCGGGAAGTGTGACCATCACCGCTACCGCAAAGGACGGAAGCAAGGCAAAGAAATCGGTTACGATTCTTGTGAAGCCGAAAAAGATGACAGCCCCGAATTTGAAGAGAGCGGGAAGCGGAAAACTGGCCGTCACCTGGAAAAAGCAGGCGGGCGTGTCCGGTTATCAGATTCAGTACAGCTTAAAGCAGAATATGAAGAGTTCTAAAACAATACGGACCGGGAATGTGAATAATCGGACAATTTCAAATCTGAAAAAGAATAAAATCTATTATGTGAGAATCCGGGCTTATTACAAAAATGCCAACGGCGCATGGAGCTCCGTGAAACGGATGAGGGTGAAATAAAATCCGCTGCATCTGCGGTATCCATCAGCCGTATTCAAGAAAAGTATTTGTATGTTGCATACATAATATCGGAAAAATTGCTAAATTTATTGAAAATTATACAATTTAACCTTGACGCGTGTGAATAATTGTAGTATAACATAGTCTGTGAGATGGAAATGGAGTTGCAACCCATGGATTTTTACTATGTAATTTAGAAAAATTATAATCATGCGAAAGGAGAAAGGGCTTATGTTAAGACCTATGTCACATTCGTCAAGTAGAAATTGGGGAGATGACCTGTTTGATGATTTCTTTGATAGTTTTGCAAGTCCGGTAAGAAGCAGATTGGGGTACCATCCGGCAGAAACAGGCATTATGAGAACGGATGTAAAGGAAAACGATAATAACTATGAACTGGATATTGACCTTCCGGGTTATAAGAAAGAGGATGTCAAGGCAGAATTAAAGGACGGATATCTGACGATTAGCGCAGAAACGAAGACAGGAAATGATAAAAAAGATAAAGATGGAAAATATATCCGTCGTGAGAGATATTATGGAACTTGCAGCAGAAGTTTTTATGTAGGGGAGGACGTTACAATAGAGGAGATCAAGGCGAAGTTTGAGAACGGAATCCTTAAGGTGTCTGTTCCTAAAAAAGAGCCAAAATCCGCAGCCGAAGAAGGAAAGTATATTACGATTGAGGATTAAATACAGGATATTTCTAACGGCTCTGGAGGATAGGAAACAGCGGATGTCACGCTTTGCGGGACTTTGGCTGTTAATGAAAAGAAACCGCGCACGAAGTGATTCGAGCACGGTTTCTTTTTTGAAATAATATCAGCTCGTAAGCGGCAGAATGTATTGGTAATCTTTATTTGCAGTCTGGGTGAGTGTCAAGGTATAAAGTCAGGTCATTGATAGCAAAACGAATCGTATAGATTTCGTGTAATTCATGATTTTATTTCCAGAACTGTCGGGGAAAATTGCTGTAAAAAAGATGAAATCGTTGGGAAAATATAGGTAACAGTTCAGCCCACGCCATTCGCAATCCCGCACTACGGGCTTCAAAATTGCTCATGAACGGGCGTTCTGCTCATAAGCAGTCTCGTATGCTCATTCATGCAAGCATGATTCGCCTACGAGATTGCTTATGGCTGAACTGTTACAAATACAGCTATTTTATGATTGAGATAACCTGATAAATCTGCTATGATAAAGCCGTATATACAGAGACAGCCCAACGGCTGCAGAAGGGGAGGAACTATGTTAGCGACAGGAATCACAGGTCAAATCAGTAGGATGGTGGAAGAAGGCGATACGGCGCAGGTGATGAAAAGCGGTACGCTGCGGGTGTTCGCAACGCCGGCAATGTGCGCCTTAATTGAGGAAACGGCATGGAAAAGCGTAGCTTCGGAATTGGAAGAAGGGGCTGCCACGGTGGGAAGCAGCTTAAATATCAGGCATCTGTCTGCAACGCCGGTGGGGATGAGCGTGACCTGTAAAACGACTTTGGTGGAAATAGACGGAAGGCGCCTGGTATTTTCTGTGACGGTAGAAGACGAGGCGGGAAAAGTAGGCGAGGGCATCCATGAGCGTTATGTCATCCGGTCCGATTCCTTCCAAAAAAAAGCGGAATCAAAGCTGGAAAAGAAGTGAGTACAATCAAACGGCTGCCTGCATAGGATAAGACAGAAAGGTAGAAAAGAGAGGAAGATAGTTTGAATTTAGCAATCGGGTTACTGATTCCCTTTTTGGGAACGACACTGGGTTCGGCATGCGTATTCTTTTTAAAAGAGGAATTAAATACACTGGTACAGAAGGCTCTTCTGGGATTTGCCTCCGGCGTGATGGTGGCGGCCTCCGTGTGGTCGCTGCTGATACCGGCGATTGCGATGTCCGAGCCGATGGGAAGGTTTGCATTTTTCCCAGCGGCGGTGGGATTTTCTGTGGGGATGGCGTTTTTGTTTGCCATGGATAAACTCATCCCGCATCTTCATATCCATGAGGAGAAGCCGGAAGGGCTTCCCAGCCGGCTAAAAAAAACAACCATGCTGGTACTAGCCGTGACTTTGCATAATATCCCGGAGGGGATGGCGGTGGGAGTCGTGTTTGCCGGACTGCTGTCGGGCAGCGGCGGCATCACTTTCGCCGGGGCAACCGCTCTTTCCGTTGGGATTGCCATCCAAAACTTTCCGGAGGGGGCGATCATTTCCCTCCCCTTAAAAAGCGAGGGCGGCGGAAGGGGAAAGTCCTTTTTTTATGGAATGGCATCCGGAGTGGTGGAGCCTTTGGCGGCAATGGTTACATTGTCCCTGACGGGGGTTGTGACGCCGTTTCTGCCCTATCTCCTGGCGTTTGCGGCAGGGGCGATGCTTTATGTGGTGGTGGAGGAGCTGCTGCCCGAGGCGTCGAAAGGCGAGCACACGAACATCGGCACCATTGGATTTGCCGTTGGATTTTTGCTTATGATGATTTTAGATGTGGCGTTGGGATAACGCAGGATTCGTGATGAGGGAGGCGCGTTTGTGGAAAAATTTTCTTATATTTATATGGGAATAGGGTTGCTGCTGTTGTTTCTATTCCTGGCGCCTGTCCTTTCCAATGGCAATGTAAATATCGGCACAGTCACAGGGGTGCTGCTTTCTGTTGGGTTTCTGTTTTATGGCCGCTTTATGGCAGGGATTCAGGAAAAATGGAACATGGCGGCCCAAACGGCGGTGGGAAGGATGTTCTTATTCGCCCTAAAAGGGATAGCGGCGCTGATTTTGCTTGTGGTGATAGTTGAGACAGCGCTTATGGTGAGAGCCGCCTGGAACCATCCTCCGAAAAATACTGCTGCGGTGGTACTGGGCTGCAGCGTCAAGGGGAGGAAGCCCAGCCGCATCCTGCAGGAGCGGTTAGAGGCAGCTTACGGTTATCTGACGGAGAACCCGGAGGCGGTTGCTGTTTTGTCCGGGGGCAGAGGAAAGGGCGAAGAAATATCTGAGGCGGAATGTATGTTTGCCTATCTGACGGCAAAGGGCATAGACGAAAGCCGGCTTTTTCTGGAGGATGTCTCCACCACCACCAGGGAAAACCTGATGTTTTCCAGGGAGATTTTACAGCGGCAGGGCCTGGGGGACCGCATTACGATTATTACCAGCGAGTTTCACGAGTACCGTGCCAATAAGACGGCGGAAAAAGCAGGGTTAGAAAGCTACAGTACGCCGGCGCACACGTTTTTTCTCTATCTCCCGACCTATTATATACGGGAATTATACGGGATTTTATACTATGGACTGATACAGCCGCAGGAGGTTTGATATGCCGGTAAAATATTATGCAGTGAGGGCGGGGAAGACGCCTGGGATATATGATAACTGGAAGGAATGCAAAGAAATGGTGACGGGATTTCCAGGGGCTGTGTATAAAAGTTTCCGGACTCTGCAGGAGGCGGAGGAGTTTCTGGGACCCAAAAAAGAGAGTGCCCAGGGGGAGCTAAAAGAGCCGGAAGCATATGCTTTTGTGGACGGCTCTTTCCATGCAGGTGAAAGAATCTATGGGTACGGGGGCTTTCTGGTGCACCATGGGAAGAAAGAAATCCTGCAGGGGGCCGGAAGGGATCCGGAGATGGCGTCAATGCGGAATGTGGCGGGAGAAGTGCAGGGCAGCAGGGCGGCAATAGAAAAAGCGTTAGAGTTAGGGTTAAAGGATCTGACGATTTATTACGATTATATGGGCATTGAGATGTGGGCGTCGGGCGCGTGGAAGCGAAATAAAGCAGGGACGGCTGCCTACTATGAGTATGTCCAATCGGTAAAAGATCGGATTGATTTGCACTTTGTGAAAGTAAAAGGGCACTCTGGCGTGGAGGGAAATGAGGAAGCGGATCGGCTTGCGAAAGAGGCTGTAGAAAAAGAGAAATCAAAGCCGCAAGCAACATAAAAGGCAGCTGAGACTTCTCTTTTTCGTATTCTGTCTGGAATATCATGCTTTTTCAATGGAGACTAGGCAGAGGCATCAAATCCATTTGATGAATCCTCAGATTTCACATTAGACATAGCCGCTAAAAGAGCAGCAAAGGAACTGGCATTTTGTCTGGACTGGTTGCCTGAGTCTCGAAGTTGTGGCGTAACCCGGTTGCAATGGGTTACGGGGTCTACGGGTGGCAATAATGAAACAGATTTTACATAGATTGCGATAATCATCCTCCTTGATAAAAACGCGAAATAAATAGTTCTTTGTTCCTATGCTATTAATTATATCGGCTAAAAATTGTGAAAATTAATAGGAAATGTAGAAAATTTTCGGAAAATAATATAGCACGCCCCACAGGGACGTTAATGGAGAGAAAAGGAAAGGGTTGCTATGAATTATGCAGAGATAAAACCATGTTCCATCGAAAATGGGACAGGCGTGCGGGTGGCGCTGTTTGTGTCCGGGTGCACGCACCATTGCAGGGAATGTTTCAATCCGGAAACCTGGGATTTTTCTTATGGGAACCCCTTTACGAAAGAGACGGAGACGGAATTGTTCCATGCGCTGGAGCCGGCCTATATAGCGGGGCTGACGCTGCTGGGGGGAGATCCGGGGGAACCGGAAAACCAAAAGGCGCTGCTGCCTTTTTTATATGAATTAAAGAGGCGGATGCCGGAAAAAACGGTGTGGACTTATACCGGGTATCTCTATGAGGACTTTCTGCCGGGAGGGAAGGCGTATTCGGAAACTTCGGAGGAATTTTTAAGGCTGACGGACGTTTTGGTAGACGGGCCTTTCCTGCTGGAACAGAAGGACATTTCCCTAAAGTTCCGGGGGTCAAAAAACCAGCGCATCATTGACGTCCGGGCGTCCCTTGCGCAGGGGGAGATTGTGGCGGCAATGGAGTAAAAAAACTTCGGCGGGCAGATTTTGTGCACATAGCCGCTGGAATGTGATATGATAGAGGAGAAGATTTTGCAGACAAAAGGAAGGAGCGGGCGATGAAAGTTATTTTGGTCAATGGAAGCCCTAAGGAGCGGGGCTGTACTTACACAGCGTTGGAGGAAGTGGCAAAAACGCTGGAAAATCAGGGGATTGAAACAGAAATCTTCCAGGTGGGGGCAAAGCCGGTGGCGGGCTGTATCGGCTGCGGTGCTTGCGCTTCCACAGGAAATTGCTTTGTTGAGGATGGCGTCAATGAATTTGTGGAAAAGGCGAAGACGGCGGACGGGTTTGTGTTTGGGTCACCGGTGCATTATGCGGCGGCGTCCGGTTCGATCACCTCTTTTTTAGATCGGGCATTTTACGGCAAAGGGGCGGCTTTTGAGGGGAAACCGGGGGCTGCCGTGGTCAGCTGCAGAAGAGGCGGCGCTTCGGCGGCGTTCGACCAGTTAAATAAATACTTTACCATCAACAGTATGCCGATCGTGTCTTCCCAGTACTGGAACCAGGTACATGGCAATACGCCGGAGGAAGTAAGGCAGGATGCGGAAGGGCTGCAGACCATGCGGACGCTGGGGAATAATATGGCGTGGCTGTTAAAATGCATTGAGGCGGGGAAACGCGCCGGAATCGCTTTTCCGGAGCGGGAGCCGGTGATGAGGACGAATTTTATCCGGTAGCGGTTGGAAGCATGGCGGGCCAAAGGATTAGGATGGATAGGAAAAGGATACGGTTATGTTGGAAACGAGTTGCGAGAAACTGAGGAGAAGAGAAGACCTCAGAGAGACATTACAGTTTTTGCGAAGCCAGGCAAAAGACGCGCAGTGCGCACAGCGGATAAAATCCCTGCTGCAGGAGGGAGGAATTTTGGAATCCCTGCTGCAGGAGGAAGATCCCAAAGTGCGGAAAAATGCTGCTCTTCTGATCGGGGATTTGGAAATGCAGCAGGCGGCGGAAGTGCTGTTTGAGGCATATAACAGGGAGGGCACGCTGTTTGTAAAAAGCGCCTGCCTCGCCGGATTAGGCAGGCTGGACGTTTCCGGATTTCTGCAGCAGTTGAAAGACAGGATGGAAATCCTTTCCCGGACGGTTCCTGCGGAAGATGAAAAAAAACATATCGACGAGGAGCTGCGTCAGTTGAGCAAAATCCTGACGCGGTTAGAGGGAATCAAAAGGCATCGGTTCACCGGGGCAGAGAAGGTATGTGAGATAGTGCTCACGACAAACCGTTGCGGCCGCGGCGTGACGGCGAAAGAAGCGGCGGAAGTGCCGGCGCGCATAAAGAGGACGGTAAGCCCCCACCCCCTTGGCGTGCTAATCACCACGAAGGATATTTTGCCCTTCGCCAGGCTTAGGACTTACCGGGAGTTATTATTTCCCATCCGCATAGAGGGAGAACTCCCTAGGGAGCCGGAAAGAGCTGCGGCGGGTTTGTGGCGCTCTAATCTGTGGGAATTTTTAACATCCTGCCATCAGGAAGAGGAGCCGTTTTATTTCCGGTTGGAGGTAAGGGGAACCATGGATTTGTCGCAAAAGGCGGTTTTTTCTAAAAAATTTGCTTCCGAGCTGGAACGCCTTTCCGAAAGGCGGCTTATCAACTCTCCCGGAGATTATGAGGTGGAAATCCGTTTCCTGGAAACGAAAGAGGGAGGGCTGCTTCCCTTTTTAAAGCTGTCCACACTGCCGGTAAATCGGTTTTCCTACCGGAAACATACGGTTTCCGCCTCCATCCATCCGGCGTCGGCCGCCATGCTGGTGAAACTGGCGCAGCCCTACTTAAAAGAGGGGGCGCAGATTTTAGACCCGTTCTGCGGCGTTGGGACGATGCTGATAGAGCGGGATATCTTAGTTCCGGCAAGGGAAAAATACGGGATTGACATTTTCGGGGAGGCCATAGACGGCGCGCGGGAGAATGCCACGTTGGCGGGGCAGAGGATCCATTTTGTCCACAGAGATTATTTTGATTTTACCCATGAATATCTGTTTGATGAAATTATCACGAATATGCCGGCGCGGGGGAAAAAGACAAAAGAGGAAACGGATGCGTTCTACAGGGACTTTTTTGTGAAATCAAAAACGCTGCTGGCGCCGGAGGGAAAGATGATCCTCTATACAAATGAAGAGGGATTTGTAAAAAAACAGTTAAGGCTGCACCGGGAGTACAGGCTTTTGCAGGAATTTTGCATTCGGGAAAAAGAACATTATTACTTATACATTGTTGGATTAAAGGGGTAGCATCATGGCATTTTCAATCAGAAAAAGGGAAGAAAGGAAGACCGGAATCGGACAGGGGATGTTAGAAGCGGCGGCGATGCAGAAATTGCAGAACCGGTTTTGTGAGGCCAATCAGGTATATCTGATATGCCTAAGCAAAGGGCAGGGGTATCTCACAAAAGCATACGGCTCCAAAGAGGAGTTGGAATTTCTTCACGGCAGCCTGGATATGGGCAGGAATGTAGATTTGCTGAATAAATTGTCAGGCAGCGACAGCGAGAATGTGATAGAGGAAGCGTGCGTTAAGGACTATATGAAAGTATGCGGGGTCGCCATCCGGATCAACAAAGAGGTGGAGGCCATTTGGATTATGGCGGGCGTTTTGGACTGGTACAGCGTAGAGGCGCCGGACTGCGTAATGCGGACCACCACGGACCGCTACTATAAGTCCCTGGATCTTTTAGTGACCATCACAGAACAGATGTTTTCCGTCAACCGGGAAGAGCTGATGGCGCAGGAGGCGTTCCTTAGGGGAAGGGAGACTGCGCTAAAAATGGAGGCGGCGATGCACCGGAATGAGATTATGTCGGGCATGATTAAGATGTTGGGATCGCAGGAGGACGCGGCGGACATTTCAGCATCCATCCTGAAGGAAACCTGCGACTACCTGGACGTTTCCTTAGGGAGCATTTTAGTGGAGCGGTCTGACGGGGAGGCGGTGGAAGTGTTCTGCCGTTATGCAAGGCCGGAAGCAGAAAAAGGAGGGGATGCCCGCTGCAGGTTCACAAAGAAAGAGGCGCCTTTCTTCAATGGGAAAACCTATGTGATTTCCTCGGATTCCCTGATGCCGGATGAGTTTTGCGGGCTGTTTGGCCAAAACGGATGGACGGCGGCTTTGTTTCTCCCGATGGATGTGCGCGGGTGCAAACGGATGTATCTGTGTTTCATGGAACAAAAGAAGCAGCGTGTCTGGAACGCAAAGGAGATGCAGTTTGTCTCCGCCGTAAAGTGTATTCTACAGAGCATCCTGCAAAAAGAAGGCTAAAAAGAAAGTAACAGTTCAGCCCACGCCATTCGCAATCCCGCACTACGTGCTTCAAAGCTTACTATCTAAACGGATTGCTCATGAACGGGCGTTCTGCTCATAAGCAGTCTCGTATGCTCATTCATGCAAGCATGATTCGCCTACGAGACTGCTTATGGCTGAACTGTTACAAAAGAAAAATAAAATAAAAAAATCTATTGACAAAGATGCCATCTTTTGATATGCTGTATAAGTCGTCACGGCAAGTGAGTATTTGCGGAAGTGTCGGAACTGGCAGACGAGCAAGACTAAGGATCTTGTGGGCATTGCGCTCGTGTGGGTTCAAGTCCCATCTTCCGCACTAGTATTCCCAGGCTGAGATGGCAGATGTTGGCAGGAGTGGCGGAATTGGCAGACGCGCAGGCTTCAGGTGCCTGTGGTAGCAATATCGTGTGGGTTCAAGTCCCATCTCCTGCATTAACAGCAAATTGTTTTGGGTAAATAACTTTTTAATTCGGAGCGGACGAGGGCTTCGGATTTTTTTTTTGACTTTTTCGCTATGCCGTCCACCGTAACAGTTCAGCCCGCGCCATTCGCAATCCCGCACTACGGGCTTCAAAATTGCTCATGAACGGGCGTTCTGCTCATAAGCAGTCTCGTATGCTCATTCATGCAAGCATGATTCGCCTACGAGACTGCTTATGGCTGAACTGTTATAAAAGAAAAATAAAAAATAAAAAAGGAAATTGGAAGTTCGTGCGGAATAATAGTAATAGAATGACTGTGTGGCAATTTGTCTGAAAAGGAGACTCCGATGTCGATACGGGAAGAAATAGAAAGAATGGAGCGGGAAAATTTAAGTCCCTACGCCGCCTTAAGCCAGAACAGCAGAGGCAGGGACATTCCGGAGGAGTCCTGCGATATCCGTCCGGTGTATCAGAGGGACAGGGACAGGATCCTTCACTGTAAGGCGTTCCGAAGGCTGAAAAATAAAACGCAGGTGTTTTTGACTCCCAAGGGAGATCATTACAGGACCAGGCTTTCCCATACCTTAGAGGTATCCCAGAATGCCAGGACGATCGCAAAGGCGCTGCGTTTAAACGAGGATTTGGTGGAAGCCATTGCTCTAGGGCACGATTTGGGGCATACGCCGTTTGGCCATGCGGGTGAGCACGTGCTTGACCGGCTCTGTAGGGACGGTTTCCGCCACAACGAGCAGAGCGTGCGCATTGTAGAAAAATTAGAGAAGGACGGCCAAGGGTTAAACCTTACCTGGGAGGTGCGGGACGGCATTTTAAACCATCAGACCCGCCTGACGCCCCATACGTTAGAGGGGAAGATTGTGCGGCTTTCCGATAAGATTGCCTACATCAACCATGATATAGACGATGCCATCCGGGCGCAGGTGATGACGGAGGAGGATATCCCAATGGAACTGAAAAAGACCCTGGGGTTTAGCACGCGACAGCGTCTGGATACGTTGATACATAATATCGTTATAAACAGCCGGGACAAAGACGACATTGTGATGTCCGATGAAGTAGGGGAAGCGATGATGGATCTTCGCAAATTCATGTTTCAGCACGTCTATAACAACCCTGTCGCCAAGGGGGAAGAAGAAAAGGCAAAGGCAATGATTGAGCAGCTGTTTCATTATTATAAAGACCATATCGGCCTGCTTCCCGAAAAGTATCTTCGGATGTTGGAATCCGGGGAACAGGAGGAGCGGGTGGTCAGCGATTATATTGCCGGCATGACAGATCAATATGCCATTGCCAAATTCAGCGAATATTTTTTGCCCCAGGCGTGGCAGGTAGACGAAGGTTAGGAAACAACAGGAACAGGACGGCGGCGTGATGTTAAGGGAGCCGTATGGTTTTTTAGATACAGGAAGGAGCCGGGAATGCCGTATTATTCAGATGACATAATCGAGGAGGTGCGCTCCCGAAATGATATTGTTGACGTCATATCCCAGTATGTGCGGCTGCAGCGGAGGGGAAGCACCTACTTTGGGCTGTGCCCGTTTCACAATGAGAAGACAGGATCTTTCTCCGTATCGCCAAACAAGCAGATGTACTACTGTTTTGGCTGCGGAGCGGGGGGCAATGTGTTCACGTTTCTGATGGAATATGAAAATTTCACCTTCCAGGAGGCGATGGAATCGTTGGCCGACCGGGCAGGGGTAGAGCTGCCCAAGCAGGAGTATACCACTCTCCAGCGTCAGGAGGCAGACAAGCGTGCCAGGCTGTTGGAGATTCAGAAAGAGGCGGCAAAATATTTTTACACGCTTCTTCGCAGCGAGAGGGGGAAGCACGCCTTTGCCTATTTTAAAAAGAGGGAACTGTCGGAAGCCACCATGCAGAAATTCGGGCTAGGCTATTCCGATCAGTACAGCGACGATTTATACCGCTACCTTAAGAAAAAAGGATATGAGGACGAAATCTTAAAGGAGAGCGGCCTGGTGACGATTACAGAACAAAGGGGCGGCTACGATAAATTCTGGAACAGGGCGATGTTCCCCATTATGGACGTCCACAACAAAGTCATCGGCTTTGGGGGGCGCGTCATGGGGGAGGGCGAGCCTAAATACTTAAACTCTCCGGAGACAAAGATTTTTGACAAGAGCCGCAACTTATACGGATTAAATCTTGCAAGGACGACAAAGGAGCCGTACTTGCTGCTCTGCGAAGGGTATATGGACGTCATCGCGCTGCATCAGGCGGGGTTTGACAATGCCGTGGCGTCGTTGGGAACGGCCCTGACAGCAGGTCATGCGAATCTCCTAAAGCGTTACACCAAGGAGGTCTATCTGACCTACGACAGCGACGAGGCCGGAAGAAAGGCGGCGCTTAGATCGATTCCCATTTTAAAGGAGGCGGGGATTGCCGTTAAAGTGATCAATATGCAGCCTTACAAGGACCCGGATGAATTTATCAAGGCGTTAGGGGCGGATGCCTACCGGCAGCGGATTCAGGCGGCGGAAAACGGGTTTCTCTTTGAAATCCGCATCCTGGCGCAGAAATATGACCTGACAGAGCCGGGCGGAAAGACGGAATTTGGAAGGGAAGCGGCGAAAAAACTCTGCGGGTTCACCGAAAGGCTGGAGCGGGAGAATTACATTGAGGCGGTCGCTCCGCTGTACGGAATGGAGACGGCGGCGCTGCGCAGCTTAGTCAATCAGTATGGGATGGAACTGGGCATGGCGCAGGGGACGGGGCGGCTTCCGGAGAAATTAAAAACCGGCGTCCAGGAGAAGAAAAAGGAAGACGGCATGAAACAGTCCCAGAAACTGCTGTTGACTTGGCTGATTGAGAAGGACGGATTATTCCAAAAAATAAAAACATATATTACCCCGGAGGATTTCACCGAGGATGTCTACAGAGAAGCGGCAGGGATGCTCTTCCGGCAGTTCCAGGAGACGGGAAAGGTCAATCCGGCGCAGATTGTCAGTATGTTTCCGGATGAGGAAAGCCAGAGGGAAATCGCGGGCCTCTTTAACGCCACGATCGCCCAAAACCCGGCGGAAGAGGAAGGGGAGGCGGATCCAGGTGCCTTTGAAAAGGCACTGAAAGAAACCCTTGTGCGGGTGAAGCAAAACAGTATGGAATTTTATGCGAAAGCGGCGGCGCCTGGCGATATGGCGGCAATACAGAAAATGATCGCGGATAAGCGGGCTCTTGAAGAATTGGAAAAAGTGCATATTTCCATTTATTAAGGACAAAATACTAGAAAACCTGAGAGGATGAAATAAGATGGCAAAAAAGCAAGAAACAAGCGAAAAGAAGTTCTCTGAATCTGGAATCACAGAAACAGAAGGATCCGTAAAGGATAAAACAGCGGCACCCTCAGGCGGGGCGGAAGCGGGGCGCGATGAGGCGCGGGAGCGATTCCAGGAAAAATTAAAAGAACTTTTGAATTTGGCAAAAAAGAAAAAGAATATGCTGGAATACCAGGAAATCAACGATTTCTTCTCTGATATGCAGTTGGATGCGGAAAAATTCGAGCGGATTTTAGACTTCTTAGAGGGGAATAATATTGACGTGCTGCGGATTACCGATGACGACGTGGACGACGATATCCTTCTTGAGGTGGACGACGAGGAAGAAATTGAGGTGGATAAGATTGACCTCTCCGTTCCTGACGGCGTTTCCATTGAGGATCCGGTCCGTATGTATTTAAAAGAGATTGGAAAAGTGCCCCTGTTAAGCGCCGAGGAGGAGATTGAGCTGGCAAAGCGCATGGAATTAGGGGATCAG
>CANQUZ010000036.1 GCA_947627165.1 uncultured Roseburia sp. | reverse complement strand
TTCGTGTAAGCAAGCCGCTCCTGCAGAAGGGCAGCCCCCGTGTCCTCTGAAATCTCCGGAAAACCTGCGGGAGAGGGCAGCAGGGAACAGAGCAGGTAAAGGCGTTTTCTGCTTTTGGCCGGGAGGGCGACCGTGACTTCGTAAGGGCAGTAATGGGTGTCTAAACCCGGCGTTTCTAATTCCACCTCCGTCTGTAACTGCACATTCTCATCAAAGCGGGGCGTATGCTCTTTAAAAACACCCTCGCTTACCTGAAACAGGATGGTATATTCCGGCCGGCACTCTGGGATCAGGCTCAGGTTCTTCCCTGAAAGCAATGTGCGGAACGTAAGTGTGCCAGGGGTAGAAGAAGCACTGTGCTCCCGGAAATTAAACAGAGGAACCAGAGTAAGGATGGCATCATCCCCTTTGTTTTCTATTTCATAGAAGACGGAACAGACATTTTCCCCAGGTTTTAAGCAGATATGTTTTTGCAGGGCAATAGCTCCGCAGCGATAGGTATAGTGGGCGCTTCCGTCATAGGAAAAGGAATCCAGATATTCCTGGCCGTTGGCATAGCAGGTGTTCCCTTCAATAAAATGCTGCGAGGTTTCTAAAGAGTAGCACTTATCTGCATCAATGGATTCGTTGACTTTGGAAAAAATCAGGAAACGCTCCGTGGGGGGATGAAGGCTTGCGATGAGATAGCCCTGATGGGTGCGGTTGTGCGCGCCGATGAGAGAGCTTCCGGCATACCCGCCGATGCCGTTGGTGATGGCCCATTCTCTGCGGATTCCTTCCTGAAACGTGGGGAAGTCGTCGGGGTTAAAATGGTAGGTAATCATAAGCAGGAAAAATCCTTTCTGAAAAATAACTGCAGTCCGTCCTTTGGAAAAACGGTTAAGTATATCATAGCGGTAAGGGAGGCGCAAATCAACTGCCGTGAGGGAAAATTTAGCGTTTCTTTCCGGATTGTTGATAAAATTATCACAAAAGCCCAGCGGTGAAACAGCCGCAAAACTGCCGTTTCTCTGAAAAACAGCAAAGAAATAGAGAGAAAAATGAGTGACAGGCATGGGGGACAGTGGTATAATGTCGGGAGATATCACATGGAAGAATCCATGTCTGATGGAGGAAATTCATAAAATTGTGCACACTTTGCGGGAACTGCATATAACATAGTAGTTGTAAATGACCGGAAACGTATAAAAACAGAAGATGAAAAAAGACCGCCTGAGGGCGGCGGAATGGGAGGAAGAATGAAAACGCTAAAATCTATGAGCCGTGTCCTGTTGGCTCTTCTTGTACTAATCCTGGTAAAGGCCAGCGCCGTATCTGCGGAAAATACGCCTGGCATCCAGGAGTGGATTACGTATGAATACAATGAAACCAACGGTTTGCCTACGGGGGAAGCCAATACCGTACTGCAGACGAAGGACGGGTATGTATGGATAGGAAGCTATGGCGGTCTGATACGCTATGACGGGACTACGTTTCGGAATTATTCTGTGGAGGGGGCGATTTCTTCCTCAAGCATCAGGGCGCTTTTTGAGGATAGTAAGGGAAGGTTGTGGATAGGTACGAATGATGTGGGAATCTACCTGTATGAAAAGGGAGCCTTTACGCAATATCAGTATGCCAAAGCGCAGGAATTTCTGTCTGTCCGCTCCTTTGCCGAGGGAAAGGATGGGAGCATCTATGTGGGAACGACTTCCGGCTTAGCGAAGGTAGGGGAACAGGAACTGGAAATGGTGGATGAGAAAGCCCATGGGATGACCATCTACTCAATGGCGGTGGATTCCAACGGCGTCCTCTGGGCCTGCATCGACGATGGCATAGCAATGCTGGTTTCAGACGGAGAGGTAATCGGAGAGTTCCGTTCTGAGGAGTTGTTGGAAGCGGATTTATACTGTATCGACGCGGCAAGCGACGGCACGCTCTATTTGGGAACCAGCGGAAGCGTCATTTACCGCCTGAAACTGTTAAATGAAAGCTACAGGAACGATTCCTTTTCCCTGAAAAAATATAGTATCGGGGAACTTGCCACGGTAAATGACATTACGCCGGACGCAGACGGGAATATCTGGGTTGCGGCGATGAATGGCATTGGCTATTTAGGCATTGGCGACAAATGGCACATGATTGCTATGGAGCACACCAATTCCTTAAATGTTGTGAATCTGGATTATGAGGGGAATGTCTGGATTGCCTCCAGCAGTTATGGAATCATTCACCTCATGGATGGAATTTATTACAATGTCAATGAAAAAGCGGAGATATCAAAAACCGCTATCAACACGGTAGCAGTAAGCGGCGACGGTTATTATCTGGGAACCGACACCGGCCTTATCGTTTTGGACAGCAACTTCTGCCAGGTGAAAAATGAGCTGACGGATTTGCTGGAAGGCGAGCGAATCCGTAACATCCTGTATGACAGCCAGGGGAAAATCTGGATTGGCACCTACTACGAGCATGGCCTTGTGCTTTATGATCCGGAAACGGGGGAGATTACGTCTTATACCCAGGAGGATGGACTCTCCGATGAGCAAATCCGGATGGTCCTGGAATGCTCCGACGGAAGGATTGCAGTGGCGACCCAGTCCGGCGTTACCATTCTGCGCAATGGGGAAGTCGTCCGCACCTATTTGCCGGAAGACGGGCTGCCCTACCCGATTATCCTCTGCCTTTGCGAGGGGGAGGATGGCGCTCTTTATGCCGGCAGTGACGGTCAGGGATTTTATGAGATTAAGGATGATAAGGTGACGCATTACGGGTTTGACGAGGGGCTTGATTCGGGCGTAGTGCTGCGGATGCTGCCGGATGAGGGAGGAGCAGGAATGTTTATCAGCGCGGGGAACAGCCTTTATTACTGGGATTTTAAGACGTTCCGGCTGTTGGAAAATTATGACAAAAGTCCGGGAAGCATCTTTGATATGTGCCTGGTAAACGACCAGCTCTGGCTGATGCAAAGCAATGGGATTAACGCCTTAAACCGTGACCGCCTGCTGGCCGGGGAGGAGACTTCCGTGCAGGTAATCGGAATCCCGGAGGGGCTGACTGGTTCCTTGAACGCCAATACCTGGAACGCCTGGAAAGACGGCGTATATTATATTTGCACCAGCAAGGGCTTATCCCTGTTAAAACTCTCTGAGCTCCAGACGGAGAAGGCGCCGATAAAAGCGATTGTCAATCAGGTGACGGCGGACGACACGGTGTACGAGGTGCCGGAGAAAATCGCCATTGACGGGCGGACGACCCGTTTGACCTTCGATTTTGCCGCCCTTACTTATACCGGGCAGGAAATTAAGGTGCGGTATCAGCTAAAGGGATTTGACAAGGACAGCTACGTCATCACAAACGACCAGCTGATGAGCGCCAGCTATACCAACCTCTCCGGTGGGGATTACCAGTTTGTGCTGGAAGTCTTAGGGGCGGACGGCGAGAGCGTCAGTTCTTCCTGCACGGTGGAAATCCAGAAAGATTATCGGTTCTGGGAACACATCTGGTTCTGGGTGCTGGTTGGAATTGCGGCGGTGCTGCTGATTGCATTGCTGGTATGGATTTCCATTTATGCAAAAACGCTGCGGCTAAAACAGCGCCAGGCAGAATACCAAAGCATTATCGGGCAGGCGCTGCGGACATTCGCCAATACGATAGACGCCAAGGATAAATACACGAATGGTCATTCTGTCCGTGTGGCGGCATATTCCCTGGAGATTGCGAAGAAGCTGAAACTGTCCAAGGATGAGCAGGAGCGGATTTATTACATCGCATTGCTGCATGATATTGGAAAAATCGGCATATCCGATAATATTTTAAACAAACCGGGTAAACTGACAGAGGAAGAGCGGAAGACGATTATGAGCCATCCTACCATTGGAGGGGAGATCCTAAAGGACTTTACCTCTCTTCCGGGAATCGGCGAGGGAGCGCGCTACCATCATGAACGTTATGATGGGAAGGGATATAATGAAGGGCTGAAAGGGGAAGAAATCCCATTTTTCGCCAGAATTATCGGCGTGGCGGATTCCTATGACGCGATGTCCGGCGGAAGGTGTTACCGCAAGGGGATGGAGGCCGATGTCGTGGTAGAGGAGCTGAAGAAGGGGGCAGGGACGCAGTTTGACCCGAAGATTGTCGCCGTTATGTTAGAGCTGATTGAAGAGGGGAAAGTCCCCATTGAACTGGAGTAAGGCAGAAATCATAAGATGCGGTAGTCTGAAATCACAAAAAGAAAGAGGGAGAAAACGATGCATGAGAAACTGGTAATTGTTCCAAAAAAAATGGCAAGCGGAAGAAAGGTGTTGAATCTGCTGTGGTTCGTCCTTGCCTGCCTGATGTTTGTGGGGGCGACCTTTATCTCGCCGGTGGTATTTTTTGTCCCGGCGGTGGGGTTTGCAGTGCTTTGGTATTTCCAGACATTCCGTATGGACACGGAGTGGGAGTATACTTACTATGACGGGGATTTGCGTTTTGCCAGGATCCGGGCAAAGAGCAGGAGGAAAAATATAGCGTCTATCCACATGGATGACGTAGTTGCCATTGCCCCACGGGGAGACCGAAGCATTTATAAATATGAGACGGATCGTTCCGTTGTCTGCAAACAGCTGACGTCCGGGGAGGAAAATGCAAAAGTCTACGACGTCATCTGCAAAAGCGATCAGGGGTTCGTGCGCTATGAATTTGAGCCGGATGAGGAAATGTTAGATGCCATCATGGTAAAATATGCCCGCATTGTTACGAAATAAATGCGAAAAGCACCGGGAAAGGGCGTTCCAAAGGAAAAGAACTTTTGGATGCCCTTTTCCTGTAGAAACACCCGCGCGTTTCTTTGGAATATGGCGGCAGAAAGGAAAGAGGTATGAAGTTTTTTCATTTGTCAGACCTGCATATCGGAAAACAGCTGCATCATTATAACATGAGCGAAGAACAGCGTCATATTTTAAGACAGATTGTGGAGCAGGCAAAGCAAGAGCGCCCCGAGGCGGTGCTCATTGCCGGAGACATCTATGATGTTCCCGTGCCTTCCGCCGAGGCTGTGTCTATCTTTGACGAATTTCTTTCCTCCCTCAATGACATTGTCCCCCGCATACCGGTGCTGTTGATTGCGGGGAACCATGACAGCGCCAAAAGAATTGACTTTGCCAGCAGCATTTTGGCGAAACATGAGGTGTACATTGCGGGGATGCCGCCGGTGAAACCGGAAGAGCATATCAAAAAAGTGACGCTCTCCGACGCCTTTGGGGAGGTGGATTTTTATCTGCTGCCCTTTGTAAAGCCCGGCTATGTGAGGGGGCTTTTTGAGGAGGAAATCAAAAGCTACCACATGGCAGTCCAAAAGGTTCTTGAGCGGGAAGCGATTGATACATCCAAGCGCAATGTGATTTTAAGCCATCAATTTTACACAGCATCCGGCGCGGAGCCGGAAACCTGTGATTCGGAAGTCCGGCTGGCAGGGGGCATGGAAAACGTGGATGCCAGTGTGCTAGAGCCGTTTGATTATGCCGCGTTGGGCCATTTACATAAAAGCCAGAAAACCGGGCGGGAAAGCAGCCGTTATTGCGGCACGCCCCTTGCCTATTCTGTCAGCGAGGCGGAAGACGAAAAGAGCATTACCATGGTGGAATTAGGAGAAAAGGGGAGCCAGCCCAGGATTACACGCCTGCCGCTGCATCCTTTGCGGCGGGTGCGGAAGCTGACGGGAGAATTAAAGTCCATTCTATCCGAGGCGACAGAGGAGATGCGGCAGGATTTTGTCAGCGTCACCCTGACGGACGAGGTAGAGGCGTACCGGCCAAAAGAGTCCTTAGAGGCGCACTTTGACTATATTTTAGAGATTCGCATCGACAATTCCAGGACAAGGAAGCTGCTGGAGTTTTCCGGAAATACGCCGGAAACGGAGAGAGAATTGAGTCCCTATGCGGCATTTTGCGCCTTTTTTGAGGACATGAACGGAAGAAAGATGACGGAAGCGGAAGATATGGCGTTGCGGGAAGTGATTTCGGAGGTATCGGAGGTGGGAAGAGAATGAAACCCTTAAAACTTACGATGTCGGCGTTTGGCTCCTATGCGGAAAAGACGGAAATTGATTTTTCCCGACAGGACCAGGGGCTGTTTTTAATCACCGGGGATACCGGGGCGGGCAAGACGACCATCTTCGATGCGATTACCTATGCGCTTTACAACCAGACCAGCGGCGGGGAGCGCAACGGAACTATGATGCGCAGCCAGTATGCCGAAGACAGCGTGGAAACTTATGTGGAATTTATTTTCTCTTATGGGGAGGAAATCTACGGCGTCCGCAGGAATCCCGATTATAAAATAAGGCGGGAGTTGAAAAATGGCAGCGTCAGAGAACAGAAGGTGGTGGGCAGCGTGGAGCTGACTTTGCCGGACGGTTCCGTTTTTCCGGAGAAAAAAGCCGGCACCGATAAAAAAATCTTAGAAATCATCGGACTGACTGCCCAGCAGTTTACGCAGACGGTGATGATTGCCCAGGGAGAGTTTTTAAAGCTGTTGTATACGAAGTCTGACGACCGGAAGCAGATTTTTTCCAAATTGTTTCAAACGGAACAATATCGGGATGTGCAGGAAGAGCTTCGCCGGCGGTCTTCCGAATTTGATGAGCTGATTGCAGAGAATGATCGGGCGCTTGCCCAGGAGATGGGACGCTGCATCCGGCCAAAAGAGCTGGAAGGAAGCGGAGAGGAAGAGCTTGCCCTGGAGGAATTAGTGGAAGCCGCAAAGAATCAGGAAAAAGCCTTAGCGGAACTCCTTGTCACGCAGCAGAACGAAATCGGGCGCATCCATGGGGAAATTACCCGTCTGGAGGCGGACAATCAGCTTTTGGACAATTTAGAAAAACTGAAAAATGAGAAACAAAAGCTAAAGGAGCAGGAGCCGGAAGAGAACAGGAGGCGGGAAACCATTCTGGCGGCAAAAAGAGCGCAGGGCGTTTTTGGGGAAGAAGAAAAGCTTAATCAAAAACAGCGCGAGCTGGAAACGTCGGAACTGGAAGAAGCACGTTTACAGGAGTGGATTTCCTCCTCAGGAATAAAATTCCAGAGGCAGGAGACAATGATAAGAGAGCAGGAAGAGGCTCTTTTGGCGGAGGAAGAAGCCGGAAAGCGGGACTTGCACCGCATAGAGGAATGCCTTCCCCGGTATGAAAAGCTGACGGCTGCCCTAGAAAAGGAACAGGCGGCAAAAGAAGAAGTCCTTTGGGCGGAGAAGCTGTACCGCAGTATGCTTTCGGGCAAAGTACAGCAAATCAAAGCGTTGCGGCAGCAGGAACAGACTCTGGCAGCGGAGCAGAAAACTGCGTGGGAAACCTTAGAAAGCGCCCATACGGCCGCAGAAGAAGCGGCAAAGGCATATGAGCGGACATACCGGGCGTTTTTGAGGGAACAGGCGGGGATTTTGGCAGCCCAGTTAGAAGAGGGGAAACCCTGCCCCGTCTGCGGCTCCCTTCTCCATCCGTCTCCGGCGGGCCTTTCTACGGACGCGGTATTTGAAAAAGACGTAGAGAAAGCCAAGCGGAATCGGGAGCGGGCGGAAGACAGAAGAGAGGAAGCGCGCCGGATATTTGAGGAAACGAAAGAGGCGTGGAAAGAGGCTGGAAGAACACTCAGCCTGGAAATAGAATATTTTGAAAAAGAGTCAGAAAGTACATTGGAAGAATACGTTCCGATGGAAGAGCCGCTGCCCGGTGAGCCGGTAGAGATGGAGAGAGAGACTCTTAAGGAATACCGGAGAAGTTACCTGGAATGCCAGAAAGAAACAAGCAGTATCCGGGAAGGGCTGGTCTATGAAAGCGAGGAGACTGCCAAAAAGGAGATGGAGCGGCTTCGCAAAGAACTTTCCGTTAAGCGGGAAACTTTTGAGAAAAACAAAAAGGATCAGGAAGAACTGAAACAAAAGATAGACGTCAGGAAAGGGCGGCTCTTGCAGGAGCAGGAGAAGAGAAGCCAGCTAGAGCAGGAAAGCCTAAACGCTCGGCAAAACTTTCAGCAGGCATTAAGGCAGGCGGGATTTGCGGACCGGGAGCAGTATGAGGGGGCAAAACTTACCGAGGAGAGCCTTTTGGAATTGGAGCAGGAGAGCCAGGCGTATGAGAAAGCCTGCCTTAGCAATGAGGGAGAAATAAAGGCGCTAGAGGAGGCGGCTGCCGGGAAGACAAGAAAAGATGTCTCGGAGCACAGGGAGGCGCTCCAGGAAATGGAGACAAGGCGTCAGGAGACGGAACGGCAGCGGCTTTCCATGCATACGGCATACATCACAAACCAGTCCGTCTTAGAGAACAGCAGGAGTTATATTGAAAAGGGGCAAAGGCTGCGGGAGAAGGACGCCGTCATAAAAAGCTTATACCGCACTGCAAACGGCAGGCTTTCCGGTTCCGCTAAGATGGATTTTGAGACGTACATCCAGCGTCAATATTTTGAGGAAATCATCCGGGAGGCGAACAGGCGGTTAGCCGTCATGAGCAATCAGCAGTTTCTCTTAAAACTGAAAGCGGAGGGGAGCGTTGGAAAAAAATCAAACGAGGGTTTGGATTTATCGGTATACAGTCTTGTGACAGACAGTGAGCGGGACGTCAAGACCCTCTCCGGCGGCGAATCATTTCTGGCGGCGCTCGCCATGGCGTTGGGGCTGTCGGATATTGCCGCAAGGAATGCGGGAGCCATCCGCATGGATATGATGTTCATTGACGAGGGGTTTGGCTCTCTGGATGCACAGGCAAGGGCGCACGCCATTGAGGTGTTAAATGAGCTTGCGGGAAATCGCCGGCTGATAGGCATTATTTCCCATGTAACAGAATTAAAGGAACAAATCGACCGGAAACTGGTAGTGACACGGTCCGAAAAAGGAAGTAAGGCGGCATGGAGCGAGGGGCTCTAGCGGCAAAAGAACTTGAACGGTTGGAAGGCGGGAATGGCTATGGAAAAAAACGAACGGCCCATCGGCGTATTTGATTCGGGCGTGGGGGGAATCAGCGTTTTAAAAGAACTGACTGCGCTGATGCCCCGCGAGAATTTTATCTTTTTTGGAGATTCCAAATATGCGCCTTACGGAACGAAAACCTTAGAGGAAGTGAGGGCGCGGACCTGTGAGGTTGCGGCGCATCTCAAAAAACAAAATGTAAAAGAACTGGTAGTGGCGTGCAATACGGCGACTAGCGCCGCCATCCATATTCTGCGGGAACAATATCAAGATATGCCGGTGATTGGGATTGAACCCGCCCTAAAGCCTGCCGTGTATGCGGCGGAACATTCGAGGGTGCTTGTCATGGCGACGCCGATGACCCTCAGGGAGGAAAAATTCCTCCATCTAATGGGGCAGTATCAGGAGTTAGCGGAAATCATTCCCCTTCCCTGCCCGGGGCTGGTGGAATTTGTGGAGCGGGGGGAAATAGACGGCCCCGATTTAAAACAATTTTTAACCAACCTTTTTGGAACTTATTTGGAACATCCGGTAAATTCCGTTGTGTTAGGGTGCACGCATTATCCTCTGATAAAGGAAATGATACAAAGCGTGCTGGGAAACGGCGTGCAGATTTTTGACGGCGGTGAGGGGACGGCAAAGGAGACAAAGCGGAGATTAGCCAGGGAGGGGCTGTTAAATCTTTCTGAGAAAAAGGGGAGCGTCTGTTTTCAAAACAGCTTAGAAAGCGAAGAAATACTGGCATTAAGCCAGTATCTGTGGAAATATAAAGCAAATGGTCCCCAAATATAAAGAAAAAATAAACGAAAAAAAGAAATCTTTAGAAATCTTTATGAAAAATGACACAGTTCGGACATATTTCTTTCGTATACTAAGACCATCGAAAGAGAAGAGCAACGAAATGTTGTGAAACGAAGGCGCATGGAATAAAGGCTGTGTTTCCGGGGGTTCTTTCGAGACAATTTCCTTTATATAGATTAACATTTTCATAACTAAACTCCTCGAAAAAACAGCCCGCAAGGGCTGTTTTTTCATGGAAGAGCCGTTTCCTGTGGTGGAAGGGAGAAAACTGCGTTATAATAAAAACAGGGAAAGCGTTTGGGAAAAGAAGCACAGCAGAACCTAGAGATGCTCCTGAAAAAGCTGCAGCATGGAGGGAAAAATGAAGGAAAACAGGTATCAGATTACTGTGGAAGACATTCCAATTACCGTAATAAAAAAGCGGATGAAGAATATGTATCTGCGAATTAAAAAAGAGGATGGCAGCGTCTTCATATCGGCGCCGCATCAAGTCAGCCGGGAAAAAATCCTCCGGTTTGCGTCAGAGCGCATAGAATGGATTAAGTCCAACCGGGAAGCATATCTGCGGGAAGCGGCGGAGAAAGAACCGTTGCAGGAACCAGACCCCGGTGAATTAAAACGCCAGAAAGAGGAATTAAGGCGGCGCGTGGAGGTTCTTGTGGCAAAATGGGAGCCGGTGATGCAGGTAAAGGTTTCCGGCATTACCATCCGGCAGATGAAGACCCGCTGGGGGTCCTGCAACGTCAAAACCCACCACATCAATATCAACCTTGCATTAGCTCACAAAAAACCGGAATTTTTGGAGTATGTGGTAGTGCATGAGATGACCCATATTTTAGAGGCAAGCCATAACCAGGTGTTTTGGGGCTACATGACAAAATTTTATCCCCAATGGAAGACGGTGCGCAGGCAGTTAAATGCCGAGCGGCCGGAATAAAAAAACGCTGATACAATCAGCGTTCCCTCAAATAAACTGATTCAAGGCTTCATCGTAAACGTAATCAATGCGCTCCATCTGTTCCAGGATGTTTGTTTTATCTAATTGAAAATCCGCAAGGAAAGCATCGAAATCCTTATAATGGTCGCGAAGCTGTGTATTGATAAAGCTAAGGAGCATTACCGGGTCTTTGGGCAGTTTGTCATAATGCATCATAGTCAGTCTCCTGTTTTCACAAAGATAAATTAAGAAGATGAAAAAGAGTGTCCCAAAAGCAAACATTCGCTTTTGGGACAGTTTTCGGTTGAGGATAAAAAATCCGATAGGCGCACTTTTGTTACAGTCTGCTTAAACTGTTTTTCACAGAAGCCTCCACAAATCCCTTAAACAATGGATGGGGTCTGTTGGGCCTTGACTTTAATTCGGGATGCGCCTGGGTTGCGATAAACCAGGGGTGATCCGGAATCTCAATCATTTCTACGATTCTTCCGTCCGGGGAAGTGCCGCAGAGCTTTAATCCCTTCTCCGTCAACGCCATGCGGAAATCATTGTTGACCTCATAGCGGTGGCGGTGTCTCTCCTGAATAATTTCAGCAGCGTAAAGCGCGTAAGCCTTAGAGGTTTTGTCTAAAACACAGGGATAAGAGCCGAGGCGCAGCGTGCCGCCAATGTCTTCCACGCCGTTTTGATCCGGCATTAAGGCAATCACCGGATGGGTTGTGTTGGGGTTGAGTTCCACGCTGTGGGCATCCGTAAAACCGCAGACGTGCCGCGCGTACTCGATGATAGCCACCTGCATACCCAGGCAAAGCCCCAGGTAGGGAACCTTGTGCTCGCGGGCGTATTTTGCAGCAGTGATCATGCCTTCCACGCCTCTGGAGCCAAAACCGCCGGGAACGATGATGCCGGCCATTCCGCCCAAAAGCTCCTCCGCATTGTCCTCATTTAAGTCCTCGGAATCGATCCAGGAAAGATCCACTGTGGCGCGTTCTGCGATACCGCCATGTTTGAGCGCTTCCACAACAGAGATATAAGCGTCATGCAAAGCAATATATTTTCCAACTAAGGCAATTTTTACCTCTTTGTTCGGGTTGCGGAGCGCATCTACCATTGCTTCCCAGTCTTTTAAATCCGGTTCTGGGCATTCTAAATGTAAGGCTTTGCAGGCAACTTTGGCGAGATTTTCTTTTTCCATAGCCAAAGGCGCTTCATACAGATATTCCACATCAAGATTTTGCAGGACGTTCTCATTTGGAACGTTGCAGAACAATGCGATCTTATCCTTTAAGATCTGCTCTAAGGGCTGCTCGGAGCGGCACACAATGATGTCTGGCTGGATTCCCATTCCCTGAAGTTCTTTCACGCTTGCCTGGGTAGGCTTCGTCTTTAACTCGCCGGAAGCCCTGATGTATGGAATCAAAGTTACATGAATAAGAATGGCGTTTTCTCTTCCCACTTCGTGCTGGAACTGGCGGATGGCCTCTAAGAAAGGCTGGCTCTCGATATCGCCTACCGTTCCGCCCACCTCGATAATGGCGATGTGGGTATCGTCTGATGTGAAGTTGCGGTAAAAACGGCTCTTGATTTCATTCGTGATATGAGGAATAACCTGAACCGTGCCTCCGCCATAATCGCCCCGGCGTTCTTTCTGCAGGACGGACCAGTATACTTTACCGGTGGTAACGTTAGATTGTTTCGTCAGGCTCTCATCAATAAAACGTTCGTAATGGCCTAAGTCTAAATCCGTTTCCGCCCCGTCATCCGTTACAAAAACTTCGCCGTGCTGGATTGGATTCATGGTTCCAGGGTCAATGTTAATGTAGGGATCAAATTTCTGCATAGTCACTTTGTATCCGCGGGCTTTTAAAAGCCTCCCCAGGGAAGCAGCCGTGATACCTTTTCCGAGACCGGAAACGACGCCGCCAGTGACAAAGACATATTTTACAGGCATAGGGTTTTCCTCCTTATATAGAATCAAATGACACGTAAAAAAGATACGTATTTAACAACCCATATAGTATACAACTAAGTTTCTCTAAAATCCAGCAAAATCTAAAAAAGATGAAAGGGAATTTATAAAATGTTTAGAAAGAACAAGAAAAGTTCATCAACTTCATATTGCTTTTGCACTATTTATTCAATATAATAAAGTAGAATTTTGTAAAAATCCGGTATAGTTTTAAAACGGTAACTATTGGAAAGGATAACTATCTTATGGATAATCAGGGACCGAATAATTACGGCAATGGAAATAACAGCAATGGCGGCGGAAACGGAGGAAACGACGGGGGCAACAATGGGAAGGACAATCGCAACGGGCAGCTTGTGATGGCGTTTATCCTGGTTTCCCTGATCGTTTTGTTTGTCATGAGCATGGTGACAAATCAGTTTAACCAGATGAGCACCCAGGAGATTTCCTACACAGAGTTTTTGGCAAAAGTGGAGGCGGGAGAGGTAGCCTCCGTGGAGATAGGCTCTTACGAGATTGAGATCACTCCGGTGAAGGAGGAGAACGGAAACCCCTACAAGATTACGTATTACTGCGGCAGGGTGGCAGACGACGAGCTGCTTCCTTTGCTAAAGAAAAAAGGGGTGGAGGTTTACGGGGTGATACCGGATAACACCTCCACCTGGATTTATACCATCTTAAGCTATCTGCTTCCATTGGTGCTGATTTGGGTTTTGCTTGGATTTTTAATGCGTCGTATGGGCGGCGGAGCCATGGGTGTGGGCAAGAGTACGGCAAAGGTCTATGTGGAGAAGCAGACCAATGTCACGTTCAAAGACGTGGCGGGGCAGGATGAGGCAAAGGAATCTTTGCAGGAAGTCGTGGACTTTTTGCATGATCCGAGAAAATACAAAGAGATTGGCGCAAAACTGCCGAAAGGAGCTTTGTTAGTAGGGCCTCCCGGCACAGGTAAGACCCTTTTGGCGAAGGCGGTCGCCGGAGAGGCAAAGGTGCCGTTCTTTTCCCTGGCAGGCTCGGATTTTGTGGAAATGTTTGTAGGTGTGGGCGCTTCCCGTGTCCGTGATTTGTTTAAGGAAGCGCAGAAACAGGCACCCTGCATCATTTTCATTGATGAGATTGACGCCATCGGCAAGAGCCGCGATAACCGCTATGGCGGCAATGACGAGCGGGAACAGACATTAAATCAGCTGTTGGCGGAGATGGACGGATTTGATACGTCCAAAGGCCTCTTGATTTTAGCGGCAACCAACCGCCCGGAAGTGTTAGATAAGGCGCTGCTCCGTCCGGGACGCTTTGACCGGAGGATTATTGTAGACAAACCGGATCTAAAGGGAAGGCTTGAAACCCTAAAAGTACATTCTAAGGATGTCATGATGGATGAGACGGTAGATTTAGAGGCATTGGCACTAGCGGCGGCGGGATTGGTGGGTTCCGATCTTGCCAATATGATTAACGAGGCGGCGATTAACGCGGTAAAAAACGGCAGGAAGTTTGTCAATCAGTCCGATTTGTTCCAGGCGTTTGAGCTTGTGGCTGTGGGCGGCAAGGAAAAGAAAGACCGCATTATGAGCGATAAGGAGCGGAAAATCGTATCCTATCACGAAGTGGGCCATGCCATGGTGACTGCCCTTCAGAAAAATACCGAACCGGTGCAAAAGATTACCATTGTCCCCCGTACCATGGGGGCGTTGGGGTATACGCTGCAGACGCCGGAGGAGGAAAAGTTCCTCCAGACAAAAGAAGAGCTTTATGCAAAGATTACGACCTATATGGCAGGCCGCGCCGCCGAGATGCTGGTGTTCCAGTCGGCTACCAGTGGGGCTGCCAATGACATTGAGCACGCCACGGCTATTGCGAGGGCTATGGTGACCCAGTACGGGATGTCGGAGAAGTTCGGCCTGATCGGGCTGGAGTCCATCCAGAACCGCTATCTGGACGGTCGCGCGGTGCTCAACTGCGGCGACGCGACGGCGG
>CANQUZ010000035.1 GCA_947627165.1 uncultured Roseburia sp. | reverse complement strand
CCATGCTGATACCGATACAATTCCGCAGACAGATCATAACTCGTTTCTCCCAGGCTTACCCTGCAGTAATAGGAGCCGTAATCCTCCTCCCTCACCGAGGAAAAAACCAGGGTATCTTTCGTCTCTCCCTCTAATTTAATATCCGCTGCTCCATCCTTTCCTTTTTTATACCACTGATAGGTCAGTTCTGTCCGATCTAATCCTTGCGTTATATGCGGATGCACAAAGAAAACTGCAGGCATCCGAAGTCTTGACTCAAAACTGGTTGCATATCCAGAAACATCCTTATCATGAACAAAAATACGCCACATTCCAGCATCATATGTTTCTTGTCCAATGAAAATCCGGCAATATAAGGCTAAAAAGGAATCATTTTCTTCATCTACGGTAAAGGTATAAGATTTCTCCGTAGCTCCTTCGATATCCACCCGTTCCCAGCAGCCGTTCTCTCTATTATATGCTTCTTTCTGCCACTGGTAGTTTAAATCCGCCCAGTCAAGATCATCCAGATCCGTGTGAACGGTCCATGTATGCCGGCTCCTCGGTTTATAGTAAATAGTGCTACCTGAATTTAATAAAGAGTCGTCTCCCTCTTCCGTGACATAGACGTCTCCTATATTAAGATACCTGGTATATACCTCAAACGTCTTAGTGACCGTTTCCAACCCGTTACTCACTATACAGCGGTATACTGCAGTGTTTCCCTCCTTGCCAGCATTTGCCATCGTAAGAGTGCTTCCAGTCTCCCCCTCTAGCTTTTTCTTTCCCTGATACCACTGGTAGGTGATTTCCTTCTCCTGAATACTGTAATCTTTGGCGGAGACAGACAGATTCAGCGGCTCTCCCGGATAGCGGTTCACATCTTCTGAAGGAAGAGCGGACACGTTCAACATGGAAGTCAGCTGCACAGAAAATTTTATCGTCTTTTTTGACGTTCCATCCTTTACAATACACTTGTATGTTCCAAAATCGCTGTCCTCTCCCGCAGTCAGGCTTGGAATCTTTAAGGTATCGCCTGTCTCCTCCAGCTCATACCCTCTTGGATGATACCAGGTATAGGTCAGCTCCCCCTGATCGCTCCAGGCGTAGACTTTCATCTCTACACTCTTTCCGGCTAATTTATAGACACTTGGCGCACTCAGAGCATACGCTCCAAACGGCTGCTCCACATCAGGCGTCATCCATCTTCCCTTGTATGCTTCTACCTCCTGCCGGAGGTTCTCTTTGAGCGCACTGTCTAACTCTGCCGCTATTGCCGTAACGTCCACCGACGTAACTAACATACAAAGGCAGAGAAACATTACTGCTATCTGTTTCGGCAGACAGCGCCTCTTTCCTTTCTTCTTCTCATCCCTGCTCCATTCAAAATACTCCATTCTCATCCTCCTCTTTTTCAGTCTTTTTTGCACATTGCAAGTCCCGCCGCCAGCATCGCAGCCACAACAGGCTCTATATATATGTGAACATTATTGACCGCTGCCTGGACTGCAAAGGCAGTCAGCAGTATCAAAAATGCTGCGTTCGCGGGTTCTTCCTTTGACCGCTTCCAAAACTCCCTCATAAGGCACAGCAGCACTCCCGCAAAAGAAGCCGCCCCCGCCGCGCCGATCGTGACCAGATACTGCAGATATACATTGTGCGCATCGGTCATCACTCCTCTTGCGGTATAAATCAGTTCCATATTGTCTTTTAAATATGCTTCCGCCGCAAGATAAAATCCGGACAGACCATACCCAAAACATTTTTCCCAGAGACTCATCCGCTCAAAAATCAGAAGGGATGCCCGCCAGATCTCCAGCCTGCCGGATCCCCACCGGCTATTGAAATAGAGATAGGGATACCAATCGCCAAGCAGTTCCTCCGCCTGTCCTGGCTGCAGTGCTATAGGAAGGACGATCAATCCAATAACCAGAAGAACCACCGCGGCAGACATTCCGCCCACCGCCGCTCTTCGGTATCTCCGCCATGCCTTCTCTGCCTCTTTTTTTCCTTTTTTTGCCAGCCGGTGAAGACACAGCCATGCCAAAACGGACACCGCAAGCAGAAATAAATGAATCCGGATGTCCGACATCCTGCCGCAAATCCCTCCCAGCCTCATGCAGTGCTCTCTTCTCACTTCTCCTGCAGCTCCCATAAGAAGTCCCGCTGCAGCAAACTCCGCCAGCAGCAGCCATACCAAGCGCTCAGTATCCCATTCTCTGCATAGAAGAAATAAAGCCAGAAAGGTAACGCCGATCACCAAATAAATCCCGTCACTGTTTGACGCCGGCATGGCGCAAAACCCGATAAAGCAAAAAACGCCGTATATCATTTTTGACCTGCGCTCCCGGCACAAAAGAAACAGCGCCATCTCAAAAGACAGCAGCAGACCCGCATAGGAAGCAAACACATTGATATTTCCCAGAGTGGAAATAAAAACAGCCTTTTGGGGAACGCCCGTCCCGCCGTACATGGATAAGACATCCCAGCCCAGATAATTGAAGACTGCGATTCCCATTGCCACGGCTCCCGCCGCCATAGCTCCAAAGAAAACAAACCTCCGGTAACGGAAATGGTAAAAAACACAGCCACACATTCCCGCGCAGCAGAGAAAGGCGAGAAGTCCAAAATTTCTCCCATAGGTTCCATACCATAAATCCGCTTTCTGCCCGGAATGGAAAAAAGACAGCAGCACAGATCCGCAGAATAACAGCAGAAAAATCCCCGTTCCACTCCATGTTACAGGAGGTAACACCGTCCGCTTCCTGTCTGCACTGCGGAAATAACCCGCTGCAGAAACAGATATCATGCAAACAAAATATCCAACTGTAATCGCATAAAAAAAGTATGTTTTTACCACCAAAAGATCCATATATCCGTTATGTACGATTAAGGGATAGCAGGTAAAAAGAAGAAATAAATATCCGGCTGTTATCTTTTCTTTCATGATGAAGAAACCTTTTCTCTTTTCCTCTCTTTTTCAAAAATAAATCGCATATTATACGATTTATTTCTAATATTTCTGGATATAATCGTATTATATTTGATTTTAGTCGTCCAGTCAACGATATATCTTCTGCTGTTTGTGCCAAGTATCCGCTGGCACTTTTCTCGTTTTCGTTATAAAACGTTTATTTCCTTCTTCCTTTTCTTCTTTATTTTTTTCTTTTCTTCCATCAAAAAAAGAGCAGAGTACTATTTCTACATACTCTGCTCTAAAGAGACACCCTTTTCCGCGTCTGCCTGCTTACTATCGTTTCTTCTATTTTATTTCGTCTCTAACAGCTTCTCAATGCTTGCGAGTTTGACGCAAACCACGAAGATCTCGGTCGCCATGGTCAAATCCTCTAAGCTTGGATAGGACGGAGAGATACGGATTACGGAATCTTTCGGGTCTTTTCCATAGGGGAACGGCGCTCCCGCCGGGGTCATCACAACGCCCGCCTTCTTAGCCTTTGCCACCACGTTCTTTGCGCAGCCCTCTAATGTTTCATAGGTAATAAAGTAGCCGCCCTTAGGGTTGTACCAGCTTCCCACTCCCAAATCTTTTAATTCTTTGTCAAACATCTCTAAAATCATTTCAAATTTCGGGCGCATAGAATCCGCGTGTTTGCGCATATGCTCGGCGATGCCGTGGCTGTCTTTGAAGTAGCGCACATGGCGGAGCTGATTCACCTTGTCGTGTCCGATGGTCTGAATCTGCAGCTGCTTCCTGATATCCTCAAGATTGTTGGCGGAAGCCGCAATCGCCGCCACGCCGGAGCCTGGGAAACTGATTTTGCTGGTAGAGGCAAATTTATATACCATATCGGGATTGCCGGCTCTCTTACATTCTGCCAAAATCTCAATCAGATGATCCTGGTCTATATCATATAAATGGTGCACGCAGTAAGCGTTATCCCAATAAATGCGGAAGTCTTTTGCCGCCGGTTTTAATCTTGCGAAACGGCGCACAGTTTCATCGGAATAGGTGATGCCCTGCGGATTGGAATATTTCGGCACGCACCAAATACCCTTGATACTCTCGTCACTGCTGACTAACGCATCCACCATATCCATATCCGGTCCGGTCGGAAGCATCGGCACATTGATCATCTCGATTCCAAAATATTCGGTGATGGCAAAATGCCTGTCATATCCCGGTACCGGACATAAGAATTTTACTTTGTCTAATTTGCACCAGGGCGTATTTCCCATAACGCCATGAGTCATGGAACGGGAAATCGTATCGTACATGATATTCAAACTGGAATTTCCATAAATGATGATGTTGTCCGGATTGCATTCCATGATATCCCCCAACAGCACTTTCGCTTCGTGAATACCATCCAACACACCGTAATTTCTACAGTCTGTGCCATCCTCACAGGTCAAATCCACCTCAGACGACAATACGTCCATCATTCCCATCGATAAATCCAACTGTTCCTGGGACGGCTTTCCTCTGGACATATCAAGCTGCAGGCCCCTGTGCTGAAATTTCTTATACTCAGCCTCCAACTCTTTTTTCTCTTTTAATAATTCTTCTTTGCTCATTTCCTGATAAGACTGCATAAATTCATTCCTCCTCATCTTCGTATATGCCTTTTATTTTATGGAAATATTTCCGAATTTGCTTTTCATAGCCGTTCTCCGAGGGCACATAGAACTTTTTGTCCGTCAATCCGTCCGGCAGATATTGCTGCTCCACAGAGTGGTTGGGGTAATTGTGGGCGTACTGATACCCCACCCCATGGCCTAACTTTCCGGACGAAGGGTAATGGGAATCCTGTAAATGTGCCGGAACCGGCGCGGTCATGGTGTTTTTCACAGTCTCCATGGCATCGCTTATGGCATTGACCGCGGAATTGCTCTTTGGCGCACTTGCCACATAGGTGACTGCCTGGGAAAGGATAATCTGCGCCTCTGGCATTCCAACCCGCTCCACCGCCTGGGCTGCCGAAGCGGCAACCACCAGAGCCATCGGATCTGCGTTCCCCACATCCTCCGACGCGCATATCATAATTCTTCGGGAAATAAATTTGACGTCTTCCCCTGCATAAAGCATCCGCGCCAGATAATAGACAGCGGCGTCCGGATCGGAACCGCGCATACTTTTGATGAATGCGGATATGGTGTCATAATGGTTGTCCCCGGATTTGTCATACTTTACGACGCGCTTTTGGATACACTCGCTGGCAACCTCTAAGGTAATATGTATCTTCCCGTCCCCACTCCGCTCGGTGGTTAAAATCCCAAGCTCCACGGCAGTCAGCGCCGCCCTGGCATCCCCGTTGGATACGTCCGCAAGGAACTCTAAGGCATCTTCCTCGATCTCTGCCCCATATGCGCCCATTCCCTTTTCCTTATCATTTACCGCCCGCAAAATCAGGATTTTGATGTCTTCCGGGGAGAGATTTTTCAGCTCAAACACAATGGAGCGGGAGAGCAAAGCTCCGTTGACCTCAAAATAGGGGTTTTCCGTGGTCGCCCCGATTAAGATTACCGTTCCGTCCTCCACAAAAGGAAGCAGGTAATCCTGCTGCCCCTTATTGAAACGATGGATCTCGTCTATGAAGAGAATGGTCTTTTTCCCGTACATCCCCTGGTTATTCTTCGCCTGGGCAATGACTTCCTCCATATCCTTTTTCCCGGCGGAAGTGGCGTTTATCTGCATAAATTCCGCGCTGGTGGTATGGGCGATGACCTTTGCCAGCGTTGTTTTGCCTGTCCCCGGCGGCCCGTATAAAATAATGGAACTTAATTTATCCGCCTTGATGGCACGATACAAAAGTTTGTCCTTTCCAATGATATGCTGCTGTCCCACCACTTCCTCTAAGGAGATGGGACGGATCCTGGAAGCTAAGGGAGCCTCTTTCTCTAACGTCTTCTCCCTCATATATTCAAATAAATCCATAGCAAAACCTGCCTCTTTCTAAAAAGAACCCTGCTTCCCAATCGTCCGCCTTGCGCGGACAGTTGACCATATTGCATTTTTGGATATTAAATCCTGCAATTTAAAGCCTCTGACTTGATATTTTTCTAATTTTTTTCAAAAATATGACAGATTTTATTTTTGAACTTTCATTCACATATTAACATACATGAAATGCCGGGATTTTACAAGCCCCCAAAATTATTTTGGACATTGTGCTTTTCATCCCGGCAAAATCTGTCACTTTACTGTACTAAATAGATAAGGATTTTCATGATATTTCTACAAGCTCATATTCCCTGGAACCAAATCCCAGAGCCGCCGCAGCCTCAATGGTATGCACGCCGTTGCGCGATTCCACCCTCTCTAAAAAGTGGTCTCTGCCCGGATCTTTGGAAGCGTAAACCAAATCAAGGCAGGCCTGGTCAATGGCAATGGGGTCTAAGGAAGCCAAAATGCCGATATCCTTCATGCACGGATCCTCCGCCACCGCACAGCAGTCGCAGTCCACCGACATATTTTTCATCACGTTAATATATACGATTTCTCCTTTGAAATATTCCACCAGGGAAGAAGCGGCATCCGCCATCGCTTCCAAGAAGGAATCGTGATCCGACGTCCAGATCTCCTCCGGCACGCCAGCCCCATGAATATATGCCTTGCCGGCGGAAGACGCCACGCCGATAGAAAGCTGTTTCAACGCCCCGCCGTAACCGCCCATAGGGTGGCCTTTAAAGTGGGATAATACCAGCATGGAATCATAGTCTGCCAGATTTTTCCCCACAAAGTTCTTTTTGATGACTTTGCCATTGGGAATCTCCAGCTCTAAGTCCGGCCCCTCTGCATCCAATAAATCCACTGTGAAATAGCGGTTCCATCCATGTTTTTCCATCAGTTTCCGATGTTTTTCGGTGGTATTGCGCTCTCCCTCATAGGCAGTGTTGCACTCTGTCACCGTACCGTTCACCGCCTCAATGATAGGCCTAAAAAATTCCGGCTTTAAGAAATTTTGATTTCCCGCTTCCCCGGAGTGCAGCTTCACCGCTACTTTCCCCGGAAGTTTTTTCCCGGTTCTTTCATATAACTCTACGATCTTTTCCGGTGTAATTTCCCTGGAAAAAAATACTTTTTCACTCATCTTTGTACGCTCCCTCCGCAATAGAATTTTGTACTCATATTACCTTTATCTTACTATGATATTTCTTTGTTGTCCACAAGGGAAATCGAAAATTTCAGTGAACCTATCTTTCTTTGGCAATGACAAGGGATGCATCCTCCTTGCGGTCTTTGCCCCCTAATCAAATAGGATTTCCTCCACGGTCACAAAGGTATATCCCTCCTTCTCAAGGGCATCAATGATTTTAAATGCCGCTTTCACCGATGACTCGGAGGCATCATGCAGGAGAATGATATCATTCTCCGTCACCTTATTTACCACTCTCTTGGCAATCACATCGGAGTTGCTGGTCTTCCAATCCAGGGGGTCCACATCCCAGAGCACTTCAATCATTTTTGTGTCGTAGTCAAGGTTGCATTTCCAACAGCCAAAGGGGGGACGGATATATTGCGGGTATTCCCCCGTAATTTCATAAAGCAGCCGGTTGGTTTTGTTTACCTGCTCCATCGCCGCGGAATCCGTAAGGTTGCTTAAGTTCACGTGCTCATAGGAATGGTTTCCAATCAAATGCCCCTCCTGATAAATTTCTTTTACGATATCGGGATATTTCTCTGCCTGTTTCCCTAACAGAAAGAACGTGGCCTTCACACCACGTTCCTTTAGTCCTTCTAAAAGCAGCGGAGTATAGTCCGAATCCGGACCATCGTCAAAGGTAATCGCCACTTTTTTCTCTATCTCTGACACATCAGAGGTTTCCGCCGGCATCGCCTGGCTCTGCTGCACGTTTCCCGCATAACAGCCTGCGCAAATCAGGCATACCAGACCAAACCTCAGAAGAAACCTGCTCTTTGCGTGCCCCCCTGTTCTGATTTGGGATATCTTTTCTGCTATCCGCACTTCCCTGCTCCCAGTCTGCCCTGTTATTGCAAGTATATGCGAATCTCCTCAAGAAATTCCCGCATTTTTTCTCCCATTCCTACATCAGAGAGCTTACGCATTCCTCCACTTTTTTCATATTTTCTGTCGGCTCAAAACGCGCAACCACATTGCCGTCACGGTCTACCACAAACTTTGTAAAGTTCCATTTGATATTGGCATTATTTTTATAATCTTTGTCGATTTTTTTCAGCAATGCGCCCATGGCAAGCGCCTGAGGCCCACGCCCAAAACCTTCAAAGCCCTTCTGGCTTTTAAGATAGGCAAACAACGGGATCTCCTGTTCCCCATTGACATCCGCTTTTTTCATCTGGGGAAACTGGGTATGATATTTCAAAGTACAAAACTCATGAATCTCTTCGTCCGTCCCCGGCGTTTGTCCGGCAAACTGATTACAGGGCACATCAATCACCTCAAAGCCCTGGTCATGATATTTCTCATACAGCTTTTCAATGGCTTCATACTGTGGCGTGAAGCCGCAGCCTGTCGCCGTGTTCACAATTAGAATTACCTTTCCCCTGTAATCAGAAAGCGGCACTTCCCGACCGTCTGCCGCCTCTACTTTTAAGTCATAGATATTCATTCTTTACCTCATTTCTGCGCCTCATTTTCTAGCCGCTTTTGTCTCATTTACTTAGTACAGCAGACCTTGGAAACTCCTTCATTTATGGTCTTATAAATACTTCCCTAAACACTGCAGGATGGATTCTTTCGGCTGAAAGCCAACCTGTATCTCCTGTTTCTGTCCGTCTTTCAAGATGAGGAGCGCCGGAATATTGATAATCCCATATCCCTCCGCAAGTTCAAAATTATCGTCTACATCCACATTGAAGAAGTTTATGCTTTCCCCAAGTTCCTCAGACACTTCCTCTAACACCGGTGCCAGCATCTTACACGGCCCGCACCATTCTGCCGAGAAATCAACGACTGCTATTCCGCTTGCCACTGCTTCTTTAAATTCATTTTCTGAGATTTTTTTTACCATAGTTTCCTCCTAATCCCGCCGCCGTCCGGACTTTAGCCTCCTTAACAGAAGCGTTTTTCTATCATCCGCCGCTGCGGCAGCTTATTCTTTGCTTTTCCCTGGCTTATTTGAGTTCCCGTCGTTTTTGGTCAAGATAGGCAACGGCTGAGAGAGCCGCTACATTTCCCTCCCCTGCAGACTTTATATATTGGTAAGGCATTCCCGTGATATCACCGCAGGCAAAAAATCCTTTCAAATTCGTCTCCATGCTGCGGTTCACAACCACATGGTTCTGTTCCACTGCAAGCCCTGGCGCTAACTGCGCCGGAGATACGCTCTCACGCAGAATGAAAACGCCGTCCACGGTTAATTTCTGATTTTTCAAAATCAGCTTCTCCACCTTCTGATCCCCTTCAATCGATACCGGGCGATCCTCAACCACACGGACAGAATCTCCTAGCGATACCGGCTCCTTGTACAGGGGAATATAATAAACCCTGCTTGCAATTTCCGCCATAAATTCCGCCTCCGCCTCTTCCCTGGGGCTGGAGCCGATAATCGCGACTCTTTTATTTTTATAGAGGGGGGCGTCGCAGGTGGCGCAGTAGCTGACGCCTTTTCCTAAAAATTCTTCCTCCCCCGGATAAGGTTTTCCAAAATGGACGCCCGTTGCAAGAATAACGGTGCTCGCCTCGTAGCTGTGGTTCGTTTTGGATATTAAGGTATGGTAATCGCCCATCGCATAAATCGAAGTAATCTGATCCTCTGTGATTTCAATCTCCATCTGCTGCAAGTGTTCTGCAAAACGCTTTCCAAGCTCCTCCCCGCTGATGGCGGGAAGCCCCAGATAATTGTTGATTTCATGCGCCTTTTCCACTTTTCCGCTCAAATTTTTGCTTCCAAACAAAATCACTTTTTTATTTCTGATTTTCAGAGTAATGGCGGCAGACAGACCGGCAGGACCTGTACCAATCACTGCTGCATCATAACGTTCCTCCATAATGGTTCTCCTTTTATTCTATTTTTATCCATTTAATTGCATACAATCTTTATGGGATGATTGCATCATAAACAATTTCCTGTTATCTGTCAATACTTTTGGGAACATTTTGCTTTAAACTTGTAACAGTTCAGCCATAAGCAGTCTCGTAGGCGAATCATGCTTGCATGAATGAGCATACGAGACTGCTTATGAGCAGAACGCCCGTTCATGAGCAATTTTGAAGCCCGTAGTGCGGGATTGCGAATGGCGTGGGCTGAACTGTTACTTAAACTTGTAACGAAACAGGGAAGCCTGCGATATCGTTACAGCCTCCCCTGCCTCATCCTCTGATTTCTCCCTTTTTTATACCCCGTCATAAAATTCGTCATAAAACTCATCATAAATGTCGTCATAAATATGATCGTAAATGGAGTTATACCGGTGCATAGAGTCCAAATCAGAGAACATCAGGCCGTAAAGGAGTATGGTAAGCAGCAGCCCCACCGCCCCTGTGATAATCCCGCCGATGGCAAGTCCCTTTTTCTCATATTTCACCAACTGCACGATGCCAAAAACAATCGCCAGGATTCCGGTAATCCAACTGATGCAGAAACAAAACAGTACGATTGTCACAATTCCAAGCACCAAAGACGCCACCCCAAATGCAATCCCGTCTTTTTTCCTCCGGCTGCCTGCCACATAATATCCCGGATAGGGCTGGCCATAGGTTTGGCCGCTTTGCCCGTAAGGATTTCCGCCGTAAGCATTGGGATGATTGTCAGGCGTTCCATAGGAAGCGTTTCCGTAAGCATTGTTCCCATAAGCCGGATTTCCGTAGGCATCGTTTCCACTGGTCGGATTCCCGTAGGCATCATTTCCATTGTTTGGATTTCCATAGGAAGCGTTTCCGTAAACTGGATTCCCCTGCGGTGCTTCCTGCTCTGCCCTGTCTTGTTGGGGCTCTCCGCCCCCCGCTCCGGATTCAGGTTCCTGGCCTGCTTCATAACCGGCCTGCTGACCGGAAGCGTCCGTTCCCTCCTCTAAACTTTTCCTCTCCATCCCCATATCATTTTCATAATTTTCGCTCATAGACTCCCCATTTCCCCTCCAACAAAGGAAGTATCAAAGATATCGCGTAACGGAATCGTTACTTTGTTAACTGTTACGATTTTATTCTAACAAAGCCGCGTTCTCTTGACAAGCAAATTATTCCGGGGCCCGCCATCTGCCGCCGTTTTAATTAAACCCAACTACCTTCTGGGAAATTTTATAAGCCGCCACAGAAATCTTCCTTCCGCCTTTTCCCGGCAAGTTCATGGTATTCCCCATAATCCCGGTGCGCATATGATGAAAGAGGCGGATATCCTTATCCTTGATATATTTCCACAGTTCCCGCTTTTTCAATAAGTTTTCTTCTGTGCCGGAACGGATTAACATGACCGTAGAAATGACGGTAATAATCTCTAAATAATTAAACATATACCGGCGCAGCTTTTTGTTTTGTATTTTCCACAAATCAAACTCATCCACCATAATCTTGTTGACTTTAATCTGCTGGTCGATGCGTCCGATCATCACCGTTTCATTGACAGACTGGTCCGCCCTGCCGATATAGTAACGGTAAAAATCTACATCCATATAATACATAGTCTTTACGCTGGGCAGCGGTTTATACACATAAATATTATCCACATAAAAAGTATGCTTGGGCAGTTTTAATCCACATTCCCTTAACAGCTTTGTGCGGTAAATGACAGAGTGCATCAGGATATACTGCCCCTTCCGAAGCCTCGCCTCATCCCAGGTAAAAATGCGGTCTTTGGGAAGGGATGGATAACGCATCACTTTTTTGCGCTTTGCCCCCTCTTTTTCATAGACATAATTTGAAATAAACATATCCAGAGACTTTTCACCGCCTGCCAACTCCCGCAGTTTCTTTAAGATTTTCTGATACGCCTCTGCGTCCACCCAGTCGTCGCTGTCCACCACTTTAAAATAAAGGCCGGAGGCATTTTGGATGCCGGCATTGACCGCCTCGCCGTGGCCGCCGTTTTCCTGATGGATTGCCCTGACAATCCCCGGATATTTTTTCTCATAGGCATTGGCAATATCCGCCGTACTGTCCTTTGAGCCGTCGTTTATCACAAGGATCTCCACATCTTCGCCGCCGGGCAGCAGTGTTTTGATGCAGTGTTCCATATAGTCCTGTGAATTGTAACATGGTATCGCAAAAGTAATTAATTTCATCTGTTTCTCCTGTTCTGCAATGCTTAGTTCCCTAACCGGTCCGCTAATTCCAACGCTTTTTTCGCCATGACGTCAATATTGTAGTACTGATATTCCGCCAGACGCCCAAGCAGATGGAAATTTTTTATCGGCGCCGCCAAACTCTTATACCTTTCATAAAGCGCCAGGTTTTCCTCATTTAAAATGGCGTAATACGGAATTTCCCCGGAAGCCCCGGTATAGGCAAAGGGGTATTCTTTCACGATGGTCGTCCCATCGGCGCCCTGCTGCCCGGTTAAAAATTTAAACTCGGTAATCCTGGTAAACTCCTCATCCACCGTATAATTTACCACGCTGCGCCCCTGATAGGATTCCCTGTCGTAATGCTCAAAGCGAAACTCTAAGGAGCGGTAGGGAAGCCTTCCAAAGCAGCAGTCAAACAGCTCATCCAACGCCCCCGTGTAAACCACGTCACCCTCAAATGCTTCTCCCTCAAAGAAAACCCGGTCTTCGGAAAACGACAGCACATCCTTTGAGTCGGTCTGAAGCCGCAGCGTAATATTCTCATGGTCTAACATACGCTCAAACATATGCGTAAAACCTTCTTTCGGAACGCCCTGGTATTTGTCCTGAAAGTAGCGGTCATCATAGGAAATCAGGACAGGCACCCGTCCCGTCACCTCTGCGCTTATCTCCTCCGGAGTCTGCCCCCACTGTTTCATCGTATATTTTAAGAAGATGTTTTCATAGACATATTCTGCAATTTCCCGAATGTCCGCATCCTCATTCTCCCGCAGTTTCATAATAGGAACGCGGCTGTCTGCACCATAGGCCTCCACCAATTTTTTCTCCAGGCGGTCCGCCTTTTCCTTTTCATAGACAAGGTGCAGCGTATGCAAATTAAAAGGCACCGGTATCAGCTTCTCTCCTACTTTTGCCACCACTTCATGCCCGAAATGGTGCCAGTCGGTAAACCTGGAGAGATACGCATACACTTCCTCCATATTGGTATGGAAAATATGGGGCCCGTAATTGTGGATTAGGACGCCATACGGATCCTTTTCGTCATAGCAGTTTCCTCCGACGTGCCCCCTTCTCTCCAATACCAGCACCTTTTTGCCCGCTTCTTCTGCAAGCTTTCTGGCAGCCACAGCGCCGGCGATGCCCGCTCCAATTACAATACAATCGTACATCTGTTTGCTCCTTTCCTCACGCGTATGTTTTATTATACACGGTTTCCGCCCGCATTCCAATGTATTTTTCTCTAAGAAATTCTTAATTCTTACCAAAGAATGCCTGTTTCCGCCAGTTTCATCGGTCAATCCCTAATTTGATATTCAGGTACTCCGCATAGGCGGCAAATGCCGCCGGTATGGCATAGCGTTCCCTGGCGTTTTCTGCGTCCACAAACAAAAGCGATTCGTTTTCTTTCTGGGTTTCTTCAAATCCCGGTTCTTCCACTAAGACGGCGTAACCGGACATCTGCCATTCGATATGGGAAAAAATATGCTTCGCTTCCCCTAATTTCTGAATGTGTATGGGGCGCAAGTCCAAATTCTTCACAAATGAAAGGGCTTCCTCCTGCCCTAACTCCCCCTCTGTGTTCGGAAGCTCGTAAAGCCCTGCCAAAAGACCTTTCTCCGGGCGTTTGCGAATCAGAACCTTATCCCCGTCCCGGATGACAAACACGGTGCGCTTTTCGTTTCTCCTGTCTTTCGCTTTCGCCTTCACCGGAAGTTTTGAGATGAGATCCTGCTTCTTTGCCAGGCACAGTTCCTGCCATGGGCACTGCTCACAGTAAGGCGCGCCGTTGGGCACACAGACCGTTGCGCCAAGCTCCATCAATGCCTGATTAAACGTTCCGGGAAGATTGTTTTTGTATACGCTCTCCCTCCGGTTTAATATTCCCGGATTTTTCGGAAAGATAATCCCGTCCTCCGAAACCATCAGGGTACGCAGCGTTTCTTCCACAAAAGACCGGAAAGACGGTTTCATAATATCCGTATCATCCACCGCTACCCGCGTTAAGATTCGGAAAACATTGCCATCGACCGCCGGAACCGGAATGCCATAGGCAATGGAAGCGATGGCGCCTGCCGTATAGCTGCCAATCCCTTTTAAGGAAAGCAGGGCTTTGTAATCCGCCGGAAGCTTTCCCTCATATTTTTCCATGATTTCTATCGCCGCTTTCTGCATATTGCGGACGCGGTTGTAATAGCCTAATCCCTCCCACAATTTTAAAAGCTTATCCTCCGGACATTCCGCCAAATCTTTTATCTCTGGCAGCTCCGCCATGAATCTTTCAAAATAAGGCTTCACTGCCTCCACCCGGGTCTGCTGCAGCATAATTTCCGATACCCATACCCGGTAAGGCGCAGGCTCTTCCCTCCATGGAAGGGTCCTGGCATGGCCCATAAACCAGCCCAACAGCGGCTCTACTAATTGTTCTAAACAAAAATCCTGTAACAAGTCTTTCATCCTTTCTGAACGGAACGCTG
>CANQUZ010000034.1 GCA_947627165.1 uncultured Roseburia sp. | reverse complement strand
TACGCCTCCATAGCGGAAAAAAGCACCAGCAGGATAAAGCAAACGGTTTGCTGGTAATAGAACGCCCCCAGGGCGAGGAAAAAGCATACTGACATATGTATGGAGAATGCCGCCAAAACCTGCACCGTCACCGTCTTCTCCCGGAACATTTTCCCGAAGCCCTCCACAAGCCAGCAGGCGAGGCTGTTCTTCCACATGGCTTCCGCCTTCATACGCCGCACCATGCTCAAATAGAAGATTAAAAACAGAATGTCTATCATCAGGCTCACTGTGCCGGACGCCACCAAAAGCCCGGAAATGTCGAAGGACTGGCTGCCCACCCGCCCGATCAGCAGAAGCAATTCGCTGATGGCGGCGACAAAGCACAAAAACAGAATCTCCACCTTTATCCTGTCCAAAAAATGTAACCGGATCTCCCCTTCCTCACTGCCATGCCCTGTTGCCAGGGTAAGGTAGACAAGGCTTAAAATCCAGCCCATCAGACTGACCATAGCCGCTACAATGCTGACCTTAATCCACGGATGGAGCTGTTCATACTCTTCCCGCGCCTCATAGATGTCATCTTTGGCGGAAAGCTTCGTATCCACGCCGATTACCAGGACGACGTGTTCCAGGGGCCAGTAAATCTGATTGCCGTATCCGCTGAAAAAATATTGAGCCAGCCCCCTGATGTCTGTGCCAAATTCTTTATTCTCCATGTCGTAAAGCAGATAGTTGCCCATCGCTTTGGCTTCCTTAAGCGCAGTCTGCGTATCAAACCCCTCTCTCACTTCCGCGTCCGGCCGGTTCGTATGCCAGACTCCCCCCTCCTTGTACCAGAAGCAGAAATTAGAATCCTCTTTTTTAAATTGGTTGGTGAATTGGAGATACAGGCGTTCCTCCTCCGCACTGCGTTCCTCCCCTTTTCCCATAAGATGGAGGTATTTGCTCAGATTATCACACTTTTGCTCCATACATTTTGTGTAATAGCCGGAATCAAAAAACTCTTCCGTCCCGATGTCCGTCAGGGAAAATATATTCTTACCAACCATCGCCGCCAAAAGAAAAACGGAAACGGTGAACACAACGGTAAAAAACAGGTGAAAAATCACACCTGCCAGCTTCACTCCATAAGTGTATGTCTTCTTCTCCATAGGCGGGCCTCCATCACCTGTCAATTCTTTTCGACTTTATAGCCAACTCCCCAGACTACCTTTAAATACCGCGGTTCCCTGGGATTGATTTCAATTTTCTCGCGGATGTGGCGGATATGTACTGCTACAGTATTGTCCGCCCCGATGGCGTCCTCATTCCAGATGCTCTCATAAATCTGGCTGATGGAAAATACCTTGCCCTGATTCTTGACCAACAGCAGCAAAATATTGTACTCAATCGGCGTCAATTTCACCACTTCCCCATCCACTGTCACTTCTTTTAAATCATCATTAATGGAAAGTCCGCCCACCTGATACACGCAGTCACTGCTTTCCATGGCGTTGCCCAACTGGGTGTAGCGCCGAAGCTGCGATTTAATCCTTGCCACAAGCTCTAGGGGATTGAACGGTTTCTCCATATAGTCGTCAGCCCCGATATTCAGGCCCAGGATTTTGTCCGCATCCTCCGTCTTTGCCGAAAGGATGATAATGGGAATGCTGCTCTCCTCGCGAATCTTCAGTGTCGCACGGATGCCGTCAAGCCGGGGCATCATCACGTCAATCACCAGCAGATGGACCTTATTGTTTTTTAATATCTCCAGGGCTTCCTCCCCATCATACGCCTTTAAAACCTGATACCCCTCCTGTTTGAGATATATTTCAATGGCCTCCACAATCTCCTTGTCATCATCACATACCAAAATCGTCTGCATCTTCCCTCTCCCTTTTCTCTTTCTCCACTCTCTCCTCTTCTTCTAATTCCTCTAATTCTTCTAATTTTTTATAAAGCATTTGCAAATACTCTTCCCGCGCCCTCACATCCGGCGGCCCATATAATTCCCGCAGTTTTTGCTCTTTTTTGAGCTCGAAGCCCCATTTGGTAAACAGGATGATGTTCACCACGATGAAAATAACCGCCAAATTCCATACTTTCCCTGTGGTATAGCCCAGGAAGCAGAAAACCAGCAGGGGGATCATAAGCCCCTCCCCTATCTTGTTAAAGGCATAGTCGTTTGGATTATAGCTATAATCACGGGAAAAGCTGTCGTAGATCGGCTGTTTCTGATTATTTTCTTTCAGCTCCTCTTTTTTCTTCTTTTTTCTTTTTCTCTTTTTTTTCATAATTCCCTCCCCTGTTTTTCTGCGGAAGTTTCACCGTCCCCTCTGTTTTACGCCTCTCCTGAAATCCAAAAAAGGATGTCTGGGCAAACATCCTTTTATTTCCAATCTTTCCTGGAAAACAACAGTCGCTTTTCCGGCTTCTTCCCCTCCGGGCTTTCATTGGTTTCTCCCTGCTTCCATCGAAAATACTCGGCGTCCAAATTCACAGTGATTTCCGGCGTAATTTGGGGTTTTTGTTCCGAAAACGCCTCCGCCCCTTCCTCCGAACCGAAATCCTCCGCCTCAAAAGGTATCCCCGCCCGCTTAAAATACTCCGCGTTGATTTTAATCTCCGGTTTTATCGTCGGCACGGCATAGGATGGCTTCTCCCGCTCTTTTTTGTCCTTGTTTTTTCCTTTGTTTTTTTCTTTTTCTATCTCTTTGTTGGAATCCTCAATCAGCTTTAAGTATTTCTCGGTATCCGTCAAATTCTGCAAATGCCCTTTTAATTCAGACTGGTTCTCGTGTACCTTGCGCTTTTCCTCTAAGAGCTCCTCATTCATCTTTTCATAGATTCCCTTCACCGAATCTATGGTGCCCTGCATAATGTCCAGTACACGGTGCAGCGCTTCGTCCGTGTAAATCACCGAAGCCGCATACACATCCTCCGCCTTTTTGCTGGCATCCTTAACGATGGTTTCGCCCGCTTTCTTTGCCTCCCTCTCTACCTTATCCTTTCCCCGCTGGGTCAGATCGTACTCATCCATCAGTTCATAAACACACGCGTTTAATTGCCGAAGCAACTGTATGACCTGCTTTTTCTCTACGATTACCTTACTCGTATCCGCAGCGTACACCTCGCTGTTGGCAAACATCAGGTGGATATCCCGCAATACCTGCTCTGTCTTGTCCTGCGCACTCATTTTTTATTCCCCCAAGATACTGACATCTACATTTCTTCTTATTATTGTTACCCATTTTACCACTAACCTTACGGTCAATACAACCAGGAAAATAAAAAGATCCGGAAAACGCCAGATGGGGCGGGCCGCCGTCCTCTATAAAAATAACACATTTTACAAAGATAGTCCATACTATTTTTGTTGAATGAAAGAGTTCAATGAAAGAGTTTGGGTAACAGTTCAGCCATAAGCAGTCTCGTAGGCGAATCATGCTTGCATGAATGAGCATACGAGACTGCTTATGAGCAGAACGCCCGTTCATGAGCAATCCGCTTACGATAGTAAGTTTTGAAGCACGTAGTGCGAATTTGCGAATGGCGTGGGCCGAACTGTTACGAGTTTGAAGAAAAGGGCGTCTGTGAAATACGCGTTTCCCGGTCTTATGGCTGATATACGATTTTCCCGTTAATGATAGTATATAAAATCCTTGTATCTACTGCAAAAGGCGTATCCTTCGTCAACACAAAATCGGCGTCCTTCCCCTCTTCTATGCTGCCCACTCTGTCCTCCGCCCCGATGTGTTTTGCCGGATGGATGGTGATTGCCTGCAAAGCCTCAAATTCACTCATGCCGCTGTAGATTGCCCGCCCGGCGCAAAGCCCTAAAAACCGTTCCTCAATAACTGGGGAATCCGTGATAATCGACACCTGGCAGCCTGCCTTTGCCAATACTGCCGGTGTGTGGAAGCCCTTATTTTTCAATTCGTATTTCGTCGCATGGCCAAAGGAAGGGCCTATGGCTACAGGGAAGCCTTCTTTTGCCAAATCTTCCGCAATCAGCGCGCCGTCCGTCACATGGTCGAGGCGCAGCTCTAAGCCAAATTCCTTCGCAATCCGGATCGCTGTGTAAATATCATCCGCACGGTGGACGTGCGCTTTCAACGGCATTTCTTTGCGGATGACCGGAAGCATTGCCTCCAGTTTTACGTCATACGGCGGCATCTTAGAATAGTCCGGATTGTCCGGATAGCCGGCTTCCTTCAATTTATGATCGTAATAAATAGCCTGCTGCAGCATCTCCCTCAGTTTTGCCGCCACCGACATCCGGGAATAGACGCCCTTATCCTTATAGCAGTTTTTAGGATTTTCCCCAAAAGCAATTTTCATGGCGGACTTTTCTTTGACGATCATATCGTCCACCCGCTGCCCATAAGTCTTAATGACGCAGAATGTCCCCCCGATGATATTGGAGCTTCCCGGCCCCGTAGAGACGCAGGTCACGCCTCCCTCCCTCGCCATCTGAAAGGTTTCGTCCTGGGGATTGATTGCATCCACAGCAGATAGCTGGGGCGTGACCGGATCCCCCAGTTCATTGAAATCCTCACCGGCAAACCCCACCGCAAAACCGTCAAGCCCCAAATGGCAGTGCGCGTCCACAAAGCCCGGATAAACATCCATCCCCGTGGCGTCAATGACCTCCGCCTCATTGATAATTTTGCCCTCTAAGACCGGCGCAATCTTTTTTATTTTTCCGTTTTCCGCTAAAATATCCGCCACAAACGGCTCTTCCTCAACCGCGTTGTGGATTCGCCCCTGCTTTATGAGTAAATATTCTCCCATGTGCGCTCCTCCCTTCCGCCGCCCGCAGACAGAGCTTTCCCCGCTGCGCAAGCGTGCCATACCTTATACTTACTTCTATTATACCCAAAAAAGCGCCGAATCAAACGGCGCTTTTCTTACTTTTTCAAATTTATGGTAACAGTTCAGCCCACGCCATTCGCAATCTCGCACTACGGGCTTCAAAATTGCTCATGAACGGGCGTTCTGCTCATAAGCAGTCTCGTATGCTCATTCATGCAGGCATGATTCGCCTACGGGACTGCTTATGGCTGAACTGTTACAATTTATGCTTCTGATCTTCTCTCTCACTTTTAGTACCATAGACGGCGACACAGAGATTTCGTCAAATCCCATCCGAAGAAACGTTTCTGTCAACGCTGTGTCTGCACCCAGTTCCCCGCAGATGCCGACCCAGCAGCCCCCTTTATGCCCATTGTCCACCACCATCTGTAACATCCGGAGCACTGCCTCATGGTGTGCGTCATAAAAGCGATCCAAGTTTGCATTCTGCCGGTCGATTGCCAGCGTATACTGTGTCAGATCGTTGGTCCCTATAGAGAAAAAATCCACCTCTTCCGCCAATAAATCGCTAATCATGACCGCCGCCGGAGTCTCTATCATAATGCCGATTTCCACTTCCTGATAGGGTATGCCGTCACGGAGAAGCTCCGCCTTTACCTCTTCTATCACTTCTTTAATCTGCCGGATCTCCTCCACAGAAATAATCATGGGAAACATCACAGAAATGCTGCCGTAATAGCTTGCCCGGTAAATGGCTCGAAGCTGTGTTTTAAACAGCTCTTTCCTGTCAAGGCAGATCCGGATGGCGCGGTAGCCCATTGCCGGGTTTTCCTCTTTCTCTAAATGGAAATAGTCCACTTGCTTATCCGCCCCAATATCCAGCGTCCGTATTATGACTTTTTTCCCTGCCATCGCCTCCGCTACTGTCTTATAAGCGGCAAACTGCGTCTCCTCTGTGGGATAATCCTCGGATTCTAAGTAGAGAAATTCGCTACGGAACAGCCCTATCCCCCCTGCATCGTTTGCGAGGGCCTCCGCCACATCTGACACGCCGCCGATATTGGCATAAAGGTTTATCTTCCTTCCATCCAGGGTCACAGTTTCCTTGCCCTTCAATTCCTTTAGCAGCCGCCTTTTCTGCTCTTCCGCCTCCTTTAGCCGCTGATATCTGGCAAGCGTCTCCTCATCCGGATGAATATAGAGGATGCCCTGATAGCCGTCTACAATGCCGACGACAACTTCCTGCCCCAGCTCCTCCGGAATATCCACTCCAATCAATGCCGGAATGTTCATGGTGCGGGCAAGAATTGCCGTGTGAGAGTTGGTGGAACCGCCCCTTGTAACAAAGGATAACACCTTTGATTTATCCATCTGTACCGTCTCACTGGGGGCAAGGTCGTCCGCCAGCAGTATGAAGGGTTCCTCCGCTTCCATTGCCCCGGCTCCGCCGCCCTGCAAAATAGAGATGACACGGTTTGAAATGTCTTTGACATCTGCCGCCCGCTCCCTCATATAGGCATCCTCCATTGCCGCAAACATCTGGGAAAAATTGTCCCCCGTAGAGGCAGCCGCAAATTCTGCATTGACCTCCTGCGTTTTAATCATACTGCAGACGGCTTCCAGGTAATCCGGATCGTCTAACATCATCTGATGTATTTCAAAAATCGCCGCCCCCGTCTCCCCTACCTCTTTCAATGCCTTCTCATAAAGCTCCGCCAGCTGGCGTTTCGCTTCCTCCTTCGCCGCTAAAAACCGGGTTTCCTCTTCCAAAACATCCGTTACGCGCCGGCGTTTGATGATGTGATCTTTTTTTTCGTAGATACGCAATGTTCCAATGGCAATTCCGCCGAATACGCTCTTCCCTTTCAATACCATAAGCTTTCCAACCCCTTTTGCCCTGCATATAAGCAGTTTTTATAAGTACTTTCTCAAAAATTCGCTGCACGCCGCAATCGCTTCCTCTTCCTGCTCTCCCTCTGCCCGCACTGTAATTTCTTCTCCGCATTTTACGCCAAGACTCATCACTGCAAAAATGCGTTTTGCATCCACCTCTTTCTCTCCTTTCGCAATGCTAATCTTGCACGGAAAATCAGCCGCTGTTTTTACAAATGCCCCCGCAGGTCTTGCATGAATACCTTCTTTATCTGTAATTACATATTGAAATTCCCTCATCATGTTCTCCTCTCATAATCATCCTATCTTTTTATACAACTGATATCTTATTCCGGAACTTTCTTCAATAGCCCTAGCAGCAGGCAGGAAACGATCGAACCAGCTGCCAGTGAAACCAGATACCATAGCGGATGCCCTACCGTTAAGAAAACAAAAATTCCTCCGTGAGGCGCCATCAAGGTACAATGAAACCCCATAGACAGAGCGCCTGCCACTGCAGATCCTACAATACATGACGGCAATACCCGAAGTGGATCAGAAGCTGCAAAGGGTATCGCTCCTTCTGTAATAAAGGACAGTCCCATAATAAAATTGGTAGGTCCTGCTTTTCTCTCTTCTAATGTAAACTTGTTTTTAAAAATTAAGGTTGCCAAAGCTATCGCAATCGGGGGAACCATACCTCCAATCATGACAGCCGCCATAATATTATAGTTTCCTGCTGCAATGGACGCTGTTCCAAAGACATAAGCCGCCTTATTTACCGGCCCTCCCATATCTACGGACATCATTCCCCCTAAAAGAGCTCCAAGGATAACCGCACTGGCTCCATTTAATCCGTTCAATCCATTATTGATTGCAGTATTAAGCGCTCCAATGGGCGGTTCCACCACATAGGTCATAATAATTCCCACAAGGAAAATACCAAATACCGGATATAAGAGTACCGGTTTGATGCCCTCTAAGCTGTCCGGCAATTTTGAAAATAGTTTCTGTAATCCCAGGACTAAATAACCTGCTGCAAAGCCTGCCACTAATGCGCCCAAGAAACCAGATGTTCCGTTTGCCGCAATAGCTCCACCTACAAAGCCGACTGCGAGGCCGGGCCGATCTGCAATACTCATAGCAATAAATCCTGCAAGGATCGGCAGCATAAAACCGAATGCCGTACCGCCAATGGACTTAAACATCGCCGCCATAGGCGTTATTGTACCAAAATCTCCACGCTCTTCCACAGAAAGAGAGTTCAAATCCACGGATAAACCGTCAAGCAAAAAGGCAATGGCGATTAGGATACCACCTCCCACCACAAAGGGCAGCATATGGGAAACTCCATTCATTAAATGCTTATAGATCTGATGCTTCGTACTATCTCCCTCCACGCCTGCATCCGCTTCCCCCTTATGATTCTTTGCATGATAAATAGGTGCGCTGCCTTTCATGGCCCTTGTGAGCAATTCTTCCGCTTTACTAATCCCGTCCGCCACCTTACATTGTATCACCGGCTTGCCGTCAAAACGCTCCATGGGAACCTGTGTATCAGCCGCTACAATAATAGCATCAGCCCTCGCGATTTCATCTATGGTCAGTACGTTTTTTGCTCCGCCAGATCCTCTGGTTTCCACTTTTATCTGGCAGCCAAGCTCTCTTGCCTTTTTCTCCAGACTTTCTGCTGCCATATAGGTATGGGCAATTCCCGTCGGGCAGCCAGTTACTGCAAGAATATATGACTGCTTTACCAGCTTCTCCTTTTCCAATGGCTTTTCGTCCTCTTCTTTTTCTTCTTCTGCCGCATCAATGATTCCTAAAAATTCTTCCACGCTCTCAGCTGCCTTTAAGGACGAAGTGAACTTTTCGTCCATCAGCATTACGGACAGACGGCTTAACACATCTAAATGCACATTGTCCTCTGTGTCTGGCGCCGCAATCAAAAAGATCAGATGAACTTTCTCTCCATCTAAAGCGTCAAAATCCACGCCGTCCTTTACTACCATTGCCGCCAATCCCGGCTTAGCCACTGCATCGGATTTACAATGCGGGATGGCAATCCCCTCTCCGATTCCGGTGGTGCCCTCTTTTTCTCTGGCAAATACCCCTTTTCGGTAAGCGGCAATGTCTTTGATATTGCCGTTTCTTACCATCAGCTCCACCATCTGGTTTAGCGCTTCCTCCTTTCCTCCCGCCATGCCGCTAAGACAAATGCTCTGCGGTGTAAGCAAATCCCGAATCTTCATGTTCCTACCTCCATCTTGAAAATTTTTTATGCTGATTCAAAAGCTTTGTTACCTCTTCTGCCGTGGCAAGCTCCTCCGAAAACGCAGAGGCGCTGCCCGTGCAGACTCCCACCTGAAACGCCTCCGCAAAACTTCCGCTTTGCAGATAACCCGCCAGAAATCCCGCCACCATGGAATCGCCAGCTCCCACAGAGTTTTTCACCATTCCCTCCGGTGCCTCTGCCTCATACACGCTGCCATCTTCCGCCGCTAGGACAGCTCCGTCTCCCGCCAAGGAAACCAGTACGTTTCTTGCCCCCATTTCCTGTAATTTTTTTGCATAGCCCAAGGCTTCTTCCTTCCCTTTGACCGTGGTATGGAAAATCTCTTCCAATTCATGGCTGTTGGGCTTTATGAGAAACGGATGATGCGGAAGCACGCTGACCAGCAGATCCCCCGCGGCGTCTACTACAATCTTTAAGTTTTTATCCTGCAAATGCTCCATGATATCCCCGTAAATACTTTGCGGCATTACTGCCGGAATGCTCCCTGCCAGCACAAGCACGTCGCCCGCTGTAAGCCTTTCTGCTTTCTCATAAAGCTTTGCAATGTCTCCTTCTTTTATCACGGGTCCCTGACCATTAATCTCTGTTTCTTCCCCGGCACGAAGCTTGACATTGATTCGGGTCATCCCCTCCTCCACCGGGATAAAATCGGTACAAATTCCTTTTTCCTCCATCAATTCCTTTAACTTATCTCCGGTAAAACCTGCATGAAATCCCAACGCCGTACTTTCCAGCCCCAGATTTTTTAATACGATAGAGACATTAATGCCCTTTCCTCCCGGATAAATCTTTTCCTCCGTCGTTCGGTTCACTCTTCCACAGACAAATTCCGGCACTGTCACAATGTAGTCCAAAGACGGATTCAAGGTTATGGTATAAATCATTTTTCCTCCTATTCTGCCGTCAGAGGACGGCTTTACACTGAAATTATATCTGAATGACATTCTTGCATTTTAAAAATTCTGATTGTTTTAAGTCCGTTGTGAGAACAGAAGCTCGCTCAAAGGAGGCAAAGGTAACACTGGATATCTGATTGAATTTGCTGGCATCTGCAACCACATAGCATTCCTTGCAACCCTCCATGGATTTGCGCTTCACCATCGCCTCTTTTAGTTCCGGAGTAGAAAATCCCCTTTGAAGGCTGATACCATTTGTCCCCCAGAAGCCCTTTGTAAAATTATATTTTTCCAAAGAGGCAACTGCCTCTTCCCCTACGATAGCTTCGGTCACTGCCTTAAATTCTCCGCCGAGGATATATACGGTACAGCCATTGTCCGCCAGCCGCTTCGCATGAGTAATCGCGTTTGTTACGAAGACTGCCTGTTTATGCGGAAGATAGTCAATTATCCGCTCTGTGGTAGTGCCCGCATCGATATAAACAAAATCTCCAGGCAAAATCAGGCTTGCGGCATATTTTGCTATGATTTCTTTTGATTCCCGATTCTGTTCCTTTCGATGTACCACTTCATCATCTCTGGTGCTGTACGCCGCATTTTTCAATACAGCCCCGCCATATACCTTCGTCAGCTTTCCATTGGCATCTAACGCTGTTAAATCTCTCCGGATCGTTGATTCGGAAGCGCCAAGCTCCGTCATAAGCTGCTGCACCGTCACGCTGCCCATACTCTCTAAAATAGATAAAATCTTTGCAAACCTTTCTTCTGTCAGCATTTTTCACCACCGTCTTTTCTTAAAATCATTCATAATCAATCAAATTCATTTAAACTCGGTCATTTCTGTTATTTGTATTATAAAGCCAAAGTCGTTCAAAGTCAAGCAGATTCGCTCAAAAACATTCACAAAATCATAACAATTCAGCCCACGCCATTCGCAATCCCGCACTACGGGCTTCAAAATTGCTCATGAACGGGCGTTCTGCTCATAAGCAGTCTCGTAGGCTCATTCATGCAAGCATGATTCGCCTACGAGACTGCTTATGAGCAGAACTGTTACACAAAATCCTCGTATTCAAATTGTGAAATTATGACAAAAATTTGATTTATCCCTATACGTAAAGGCGGGAATACCGCTATTAACAGTATCCCCGCCTTTATCTCCTGAATATTAAAGGCCCATGCCCATTTCTTCTCTTCTGAATTGCTGGAGCGCACGCCATATTTCCTCCCTGGTGAGCGCCACTACCTCAGCATTCCTGGTCTTGTACCTCACTACCATCGATTCTTCTTCAAATGGCGCACCTGCAACATAACAGCGTATCGCCATCAGCACCGCGCTGTGGCTTACCACCAGCACATTTTCCTCCTCCCGCTCCAGAATGTCGGAAAGCACCGCAAGAGTCCTGGCAAGCAAGTCATTGTAGCTCTCCCCCTCCGGCGGTTTTACATAACGTCTGTTGCTGTTCCAGTGTTCATATACGCTGCCGTACTCCGACTCCACCGTGTTCCAGTCCAGCCCTTCCCACTGCCCCATGCTCATTTCTTTCAGTCCGTCTATGGAAATGCAGGGAATCCCCAAGGCATCCGCAACCGTCTGCGCCGTCTCCGCCGCACGCATCTGCGGTGAGGTATACGCCCTAACCGCATGGAAGGAACCCATATCACGCTGCTTCGTCAGCTGCATCGCCAAATTCTTAGCCTGCTGTTTCCCATTTTCATTGAGCGGAATGTCTGCAGAACCCTGGATTTTCTTCTCTACATTCCAGTCTGTCTCACCGTGACGTACAAAATAGATTACCATCGATTCTTCTCCGTTTCCTTGAAAAGCTGATGTTTTAATGGATGATTCCAGTATAAACGCTCTTTTGCCGTTTGTCTATGCAAAAAAGAGATGCGCGGAGCATCTCTTTTTCTGAAAGATAACGCGCAAAACACGGTATCCCCTATTTTTATTTTGAAATATCCAATCGTATCAACGCTTTGCGCAATGCAAACTCCGCCCTCACGATGTCAATTTCCTCTGTTTTATTGGCAAGCCGTTCTTCCGCGCGCTTTAACGCAGCTTCCGCCCTTCCCTTGTCAATCTCATCCGGCCATTCCGCAATCTCTGCAAGAAGAGTCACCTTTTCCGGCAGAATTTCCGCAAACCCGGAATGAACCGCTGCAAGAATATCCTCTTCCCCCTCCTTATGGATCTTTACAATGCCGGGAGCGAGAACGGTGGTAAGCGGAATATGTTTTTTATATACGCCAATATCACCGGATGCAGTGGTAAACTCAATCATATCGCCCTCTCCTGTATAGAAAACACGGTCCGGTGTGATAATCTCTATTTTAAACACTTTACTTTCATCTGCCATATGCATCCTCCATCTATGTTCACTTATTCATCTTAGCGCGAACATCGTCAATCGTACCGGCATTCAGGAAGTAGCTTTCAGGCACATCATCATGCTTGCCTTCCAAAATCTCCCTAAATCCGCGGACAGTCTCGGCAATCGGAACATATTTTCCATCCAGTCCGGTAAACTGGGTCGCTACGAAGAATGGCTGTGACAGGAATCTCTGTACTTTTCTCGCACGGTTTACGACAAGCTTATCCTCCTCGGACAATTCGTCCATACCAAGAATGGCAATGATATCCTGCAGCTCTTTGTATTTCTGCAAAATCTCCTGTACGCCGCGGGCAACCTCAAAATGCTCCTGCCCTACGATACGGGGATCTAAGATACGGGAAGTAGAACCCAGCGGATCTACTGCCGGATAAATACCAAGCTCTGCAATGGAACGCTCCAATACGGTGGTGGCGTCCAAGTGGGCAAAGGTCGTTGCCGGAGCCGGGTCCGTCAAGTCGTCCGCCGGCACATAAACTGCCTGTACCGAAGTAATAGAACCATTTTTCGTGGATGTGATACGCTCCTGGAGAGCGCCCATCTCTGTCTGTAGCGTCGGCTGATAACCAACGGCGGAAGGCATACGGCCAAGAAGCGCGGATACCTCGGAACCTGCCTGGGTAAAACGGAAAATGTTATCGATAAATAACAACACGTCCTTTCCACCCTTGTCACGGAAATATTCCGCCATCGTAAGCCCTGTCAAAGCAACGCGCATACGCGCTCCGGGCGGCTCGTTCATCTGGCCGAACACCATGGTCGTCTTGTCGATAACGCCGGACTCTTTCATTTCATAGTAAAGGTCGTTTCCCTCACGGGTACGCTCCCCTACGCCCGTAAATACGGAATATCCGCCATGCTCGGTGGCAATGTTATGGATCAGCTCCTGGATCAAAACGGTTTTTCCTACGCCGGCGCCGCCGAATAATCCGATTTTACCACCTTTCTGGTACGGACATAAAAGGTCAACGACCTTGATGCCAGTCTCTAACATCTCCTGGGAAGTCGCCTGCTCCTCAAATGCCGGGGCAGGTCTGTGGATCGGCCAATGCTCCACGTCTGCGGGAGGATCGATTTCGTCGATAGGATTGCCTAACACATTAAACATACGGCCTAATGTATTTTCCCCTACAGGCACGGTAATCGCCGCGCCCGTTGCAACCGCATCCATTCCCCGGACAAGTCCGTCTGTGGATCCCATGGCGATACATCTTACCGTATCATCACCCAGGTGCTGAGATACTTCCACTACCAATTCTTTTCCGTCTTTCATCGGAACTCTGATAGCGTCATTAATCTCCGGCAGGCTGCCTTCCGTGAACTTAATGTCCAGCACGGCGCCAATAATCTGAGTAATTTTACCCAAGCAATCTTGATTGCTTTTATTATTTGCCATCGCTTATTTCTCCTTGTTTCTTTTTTAATCTTCATTCCCTGACAAAGGCGTCCGCCCGTCAGGATATTGCTGAGGCGCCGGCTATAATCTCTGTCAGCTCCTGCGTGATAGAGCCCTGGCGCGCCCTGTTGTATTTCAGTGTCAAATCACTTATCATCTCTTCTGCATTGCTGGTCGCCGAATCCATTGCCTGCATCCTTGCGCCGTTCTCACTGGCTGACGCTTCTACCAAGGCTCCGTAGAACAGGCTGGTAACATATTTGGGAATAATCATATCCAACGCCTCTTCCTCGCTTGGCTCGTAGTTCATCAGCGCATTTGCAGAAGCTGCAGCCTCTTCCACATCCTTCTCGTCAATCTCCACAGGAAGCAGTTTGATTAACGTAGGCTCATGGCTCACGGTGTTTTTAAAATGCGTATACGCAAGGTAAATCTCGCTGATTTCCCCCTTCGTATATGCCTCTAAAATTTTCTTACAAAGACCTGCAGCCTCTTCATAGGAAGGCGACTCGATAATCGCCGAATCATCCTCTTTGATGTTATAGCCGCGGCGCTCTAACGCCTCGCGTCCTTTGTTTCCAACTGCATAGATTTCTGCATCCTGGACGGAGAAGTCGCTGCTTCCCATTACCAGCTTTGTGATATTGGAGTTATAGCCGCCGGCAAGGCCTCGGTTTGATGTGATGACAACCACCGCTTTTTTGGCGGCGTCCCCCTTTTTCAGATAGGGATGGTCAATGCCGCCGGACTTCGCCAGCATGGAGGTAACAGTGCGATACATATAGTTAGAATATGGATTGGTCTGTTCCGCCCTGCTTTTGGCTTTTTGCAGTTTTACGGTAGAAACAAGCTTCATGGCTTTTGTGATTTGCTGCGTACTCTGTATGCTGCCTTTTCTTCTTTTTATGTCCCTCATTGAGGCCATAATCTGCACACCGCCTTTCTACCTGTTTTTATTTCCTAGCGTTTTTAGAAAAACCTTCGGATTTGGAAAAACCTTGCGTTTTTTTGCATTCCTCAATGGCTTTTACCAGTTTTGCCTCGATTTCCTCGCTCATCACCTTTTCTGTGCGGATGGCTTCCGGAATCTCCGGATATTTGGTATCCACATACTCAAACAACGCTTTTTCAAACGTAAGGACATCTTCCACCGGAATATCCAGCAAATATTTCTTTGTCGCCGCATAGATGATCATAACCTGTTTCTCAACCGGCATCGGCTGATACTGCGGCTGTTTTAACATCTCACGGATTCTTTCACCCTGAGCCAGCTTCTCGGTGGTGTCCGCGTCTAACTCGGATCCAAACTGCGAGAATGCCGCCAACTCACGGTACTGTGCCAATTCCACACGGATGGGCGCCGCAATCTTCTTCATGGCTTTAATCTGCGCCGCTCCCCCAACTCGTGACACGGAAAGTCCCGCATTGATTGCCGGGCGGAAACCGGAGTTAAACATCTCCGTCTCCAGATAAATCTGGCCGTCGGTGATGGAAATCACGTTGGTAGGAATGTAAGCGGAAACATCCCCCGCCTGGGTCTCAATAATGGGCAGCGCGGTCAGAGAGCCGCCCCC
>CANQUZ010000033.1 GCA_947627165.1 uncultured Roseburia sp. | reverse complement strand
TATAGAAATACTAGGAAATAAAGGGAGGATAAAGTTATGGAATGGAAAAAATTTTCAACAATGGTGTTAGCAGGCGCGATGGCCGTTAGTATGGCGGCGTGCGGCGATTCTGAAAGCAGTGCATCCTCACAGGAAAACAAGGTGCTCCGGGTTGGGATGGAAGGAACCTTTGCCCCCTATACATACCATGATGAAGATGGAAACCTGACAGGATATGAAGTGGACGTGGCAAATGCCATCGGAGAAAAAATAGGATATGAGGTGCAATTTATTGAGACAGAATGGGATTCCATGTTTGAGGCTTTAGATGCAGATGGCTTTGATGTGGTCATGAATCAGGTCGCAATCACAGATGAGAGGAAAGAAAATTATGATTTTTCTACTCCCTATATTTATACAAAACCGGTGTTGATCGTCAAAGCTGACAATACGGATATTCATAGTTTTGAGGACATCGCCGGAAAGAAAGCGGCGGAAGGGTTGACGTCGAATTTTAATCAGATTGCTCAAAGTTACGGGGCAGAAATTCTTGGACAGGACGAATTTGCACTTGCGATGGAGTGCGTGTTGAGCGGGGAAGCTGATTGCACGATCAATGATGAGCTCACCTACGGTTATTGGAGGACGGTAAAGGGAGACAGTACTTCTACCAAAATCGTAGATGAGTCTGATGATGTGACCTGCAGCGGAATCGTTATGAAAAAAGGGAATGAGGAATTGCTTGAGCTGTTAAACGGCGCAGTGAAAGAACTCTTAGCCGACGGTACCATCGCAGGAATTTCTGAAAAATACTTTTCCGCTGACATCTCACAAAAATAGTACATAGCAGAAGCGGCAGGAAAATGCAGATTCCAATATCCTTGTAACAATCTCTAGGCGCATTGGAATTTGTTAAAGGAACAAGGGAATATGAAAAAAGGAGTTTAGAGATGAGCGAGAGACACATGGAAATTATCGGACGTACTTTTTGGCCGATGTTAGAAAAGGGATTGTTATATTCTGTTCCGCTGGCAGTGGTATCTTTTATCCTTGGTATTGTGATAGCAGTCATTGCCGCATTAGTGATTATTAATCGGATCCCCTTTTTTAAACAGCTGGCGGATATTTATATCTGGGTCTTCCGCGGAACTCCGCTGCTAGTCCAGCTGTTTATTGTGTACTGGGGAATCTGCAATCCCCTCGGCATTGACAAGTGGATTGCCAGTATCACCGCGTTTTCCTTGAATGTAGGAGCCTACTCCGCAGAGACCATCCGTGCTGCGATTTTATCCATTCCCAAGGGACAGTGGGAGGCAGGCTATGCGATCGGAATGAATTACCGCCAGGTGTTTTTTCAGGTCATTATTCCCCAAGCAGCAAAAGTATCCGTGCCGCCGCTGTTTAACTCCTTTATCAGTCTTGTAAAAGATACCTCTTTAGCTTCTACCATTATGATATCGGAGATGTTCCGCAAAGCGCAGGAATTTGCCAGCAGTAATTTCGAGTATCTGCTGATATACAGTGAGGTAGCAGTCGTCTATTTGATGTTTTGTACCGTACTGAATGGATTGCAGAAAGTCATTGAAGTGAAATTACGGGTAGGAAAAAACTAAAAACAGAAGCGCGGGAGTTATGGATAAGGCGGCAGATGAGGAGAGAGCTATGTATAAAGTAAGCGGCATTACGAAAAATTTTAGTGATAATCAGATATTAAAAGGAGTGTCCTTGGAAATAGAGCCGAATAAAACCACTGTTTTAATTGGCCCCTCCGGTTCCGGGAAGACAACGCTGCTTAGATGTATCAATCTGTTGGAAATACCGGATGGAGGCGTGGTGGAAGTGGGAGGGCTTTCCTATGAATTTGGAAGAGGAAGGAAACCTAAGATTGACGATCCCAGACTTCGTGAAATCCGGAGCAGGACAGGGATGGTATTTCAAAATTTTCAGCTATTTCCTCATTGGACCGTGTTGGAAAATATCATGAAAGGACCTGTCACGGTTTTGAAACGGGAGAAAGAGCAATGCAGGAAAGAGGCATTAGAGCTGCTGGTAAAAGTAGGGCTTTCCGATAAAAAAGATGCTTATCCCTATGAACTTTCAGGAGGGCAGCAGCAGCGCATCGCCATTGCCCGCGCCCTTGCAATGAAACCGGAATTGCTGTTGTTTGATGAACCTACAAGCGCCCTTGACCCGGAATTAGAGGCAGAGGTGTTAAATATCATCAGACAGCTTGTAGAAGAGAAGCGTACCATTGTCATTGTCACCCATAAAATGTCATTTGCAAAAGAGATTGCAGATAAAATCGTTTTCTTTGATCAGGGGATGATTGTAAAAGAAGGTTCGTACGAGGAAGTGGAAAACTGTGGAAATCAAAGAATTACGCAATTTTTAAACATGATTAAAAATTAGTAAAAGAGCTGCTGTGCTGAGTGATTGGTACGCGGCTCTTTTCTTTTTTTGAGGCTTTATCGTGAAAACAGAAAGAGAAAGCGGTTTGTGTCTATACAACTGTAGCAAATAATGTCATAGGATGGAGAAAAATATGTTAAAAATATACTAAGAATATAAAAATATTACGGTTTTCTTCATGAAAAAAGATATCTATAATACAAATATATTGTATTAGTGGACAAAAAAAGCCACAAGTAAAGGAGGACTTTTGTTATGAAGAAAAAGTTACTGTCAGTGCTTTTATGCGCAGCTATGGCTGTGTCAATGACCGCGTGCGGATTAAAGGCACCTGATACAGAGGGCAGCGCGAACAGCGCGTCTAAAGGGGAAACGGAGGCTTCCGGCGGCGCTGCGGCAGAGCCTGCAGGCCCTGCGGTTACGCTCGTTTATGCAGAGGTAAACCCGATTGAAGGCACGATCGTAGGTGAAGTCGCAACTGCTTTCAAAGAGAAGGTAGAGGAGCTCTCCGGCGGCAGCATCACCATTGACATTCAGGCGAACGGCGTGTTGGGCGCAGAAGCGGATGTGCTTGATACCATGCTTGGCGGCGGCGGTACCATCGATATGGCGCGTATTTCTGCATTTGCCCTCACCAGCTACGGCGGTGAGAAATCCAAGCTGCTTTCCCTCCCGTTTACCTTTGAGAGCCGGGAGCATTTCTGGAATTTTGCCGATTCCGATTTGGCGCAGGAGTTTTTGCTTGAGCCCCATGAGAACGGCAATGGGGTAAGAGGACTTTTCTATGGCGAGGAAGGTTTCCGCCACTTTTTCACAAGCAAGCCAATTCAGGGGATGGAGGATCTTTCCGGCATGAAAATCCGTGTTTCCAATGACCCTGTTATGAACGGTTTAGTAGAAGGCCTTGGAGGAAACCCGACTGTTGTATCTATGGGTGAGTTGTATTCCGCATTGCAGACAGGCGTTGTGGATGCGGCGGAGCAGCCGATTGCAAACTATGAGGCGAACGCCTTTAATGAAGTGGCAAATACCATTATCTTAGACGGCCACACCCTTGGCGCAATCCAGGTCATCATCACGGATGAGGCATGGGATTCTCTGACCGAGGAACAGCAGAAATGCATGATGGAAGCAGGGGAGTATGCCGCTAATTATAACCGCGAGATTTCCCAGGAAAAAGAGGATGAGATTTTAGAGAGCTTAAAGGCGGACGGATGCAATGTCATAGAAGTGGATGACCTTACTCCGTGGAAAGATGCCTGCAAGAAAGTGATTGAGGAGAACACAGCAGGAAATGAGGAGCTTTATCAGCAGATTATAGATATGAAATAGAGCGTGGATTTTGACAGGTATCACTGTGTTTTCAGGGGCGCAGGGGGATGGAAATTCTTTCTGCGCCTGAACTATTTTTTAAGGAGGATAGATATGTTTGAGAAGCTTGATAAGCTGAAACCGGCATACGATGCTGCATATAAAGCGGTTCTGTTTCTGTGTAAACTCCTGTTGATTGCAGACATTTTGATTACCGGTATGTCGGTAGTCGGCAGATATGTTTCTTTTATTCCGGATCCGGCCTGGTCAGAAGAGGTGGTATTGACCTTAATGGCTTATATGGCAGTTCTCTCTGCCGCCTTAGCAATCCGCAGGAATGCGCATATCCGCATGACTGCATTTGACGCTTACCTCCCCAAAAGGGTGATTCAGGCGTTGGATATCATAGCGGATGTGGCGGTGATGGTTCTGGCTGTCGTGATGATTGTGGTTGGCTGGAGTTATGCAAACGGCATTGGAGCAAAGGGAACTTATGTCAGTATGCCGTTTTTATCCAGATTTTGGATGTATTTCCCAATCCCTCTTGCCGGCATCGCAATGGTTGTGTTTGAGTTGGAAACCTTGTATAACCACATCAAAGCAGTTTTTGTAGAGGGGGGAGAGAACGCATGAGTGCACAGGGTATTGCAGTCGCAGTATTGCTGGTTAGTTTTATGGTTATGATATTCTTAAGATTCCCCATTGCCTATGCAGTGGCGCTGTCGTCTCTGTTCTGCCTGTTGTCGCAGGGGCTGCCGCTGACGACCATCTGCCAGCAGATGGTAAAGGGAATCAGTTCGTTTAGTTTGATGGCGGTTCCGTTTTTTATTACCATGGGCGTCCTCATGGGAACCGGCGGTATTTCGGATAAGCTGATTGCTTTGGCAAACGCCTGCGTCGGCTGGATGACCGGCGGTATGGCAATGGTAAATATTGTAGCATCCTATTTCTTTGGGGGAATTTCCGGATCTGCGTCCGCCGATACCGCTTCCATCGGAAGCATTATGATCCCTATGATGGTTGATCAGGGGTATGACGATGATTTTTCTACCGCAGTTACCATTACTTCCTCCTGTGAGGGGTTGCTGGTTCCGCCGAGCCACAATATGGTCATCTATGCGATGTCCGCCGGCGGCATCTCTGTGGGAAGCCTGTTTTTGGCAGGATATCTTCCGGGCGCGCTTTTGGCAGTTTCCCTGATGGTTGGTTCTTACATTATCTCTAAGAAGAGGAACTATCCGAAGGGCGACCGTTTCAGCATCAAGGCTTTATTAAAACAGCTGAGCGTTTCCTTTTGGGCGTTGGCGGCTGTTGTTATCGTAGTGGTGGGCGTAGTTGCCGGATGGTTCACAGCGACGGAATCCGCTGCAATCGCAGTATTTTACAGTTTAATCGTCAGCGTCTATATTTATAAGGGGCTGACCTGGAAAGGCGTATGGAATATCTTAGAGCAGTGCATCGACACCTTATCTATCGTACTGATTTTGATTTCCACGTCAAGTATTTTCGGGTACTGCCTGACGACGCTTCATGTGCCGGATATGGTGGCGAGCGCGATTGTCGGTTTCTCCAGCAACCCAATCGTTATTGCCCTGTTAATTGACTTAATTCTGCTGTTTTTAGGATGTATCATGGATATGGCTCCGATCATCTTGATCGCAACCCCGATTTTATTCCCGATTGCAACATCAATCGGAATCGATCCGGTACAGTTTGGCATTATCATGGTTTTAAACTGCGGTATCGGACTCTTGACGCCTCCGGTAGGCGCTGTACTCTTTATCGGTTCCGCAGTGAGCGGGGTGAAGATGGAGCGCGTGGTGAAAGCAACACTTCCGTTTTATTTATGTATGATTATCGTGCTGCTGCTGTTGACCTTTGTGCCTGAGGTCAGCCTGCTTCTGCCGCGTGTGTTTGGCGGATATGCGGGCTAAGGATTGGAAAGGAATGGAAAAGGGGATATGACCTATCAGTACCAATGCAGTGTAACCCCCTGGGAGTTATGGAAATTAACGATGCGTCAGACCTATCGGTCGATGGCGGGTGTCTGTAATCTCGTATTTACGGCGGCAATGATTGTGCTGGCGGTAAGATTTTGGAACGAGTGGGGAGACTTCCTTCAGATAGCGGTTCTGTCAGCCTGCTTTTTGTTTCCGACAATCCAGCCTATCGCGGTGTATCGGAAGGCAAAGAAACAGGCGGCTGCAATGCCCAAAGAAGTGGAATTGAAATTTGACGATACAGGGCTTTTGGTGACAGTGGGGGCACAGCGTGAGAAAATCCCGTGGAAGCGCATCCGAATCAGAAAACAGGCTGATATGGTGATTGTCTTTTCCGATGCGCGTCATGGCTATCTGCTGACAAATCGCGTGTTAGGTCAGGAAAAAGAAGCATTCTCTGCCTATGCAGAGGCCAGAATAGAAAAAAATAAGTAGTGAGAGAACGCAGAGCTGTATTTACGGGAAATGGTATCTATGGCTTTGCGTTTCCTAACTTTGTGAGAGAAAAAACACTTAAGGAAAGTAGAGTCGGAATGAAACAAAAAATCAGAGAGGCATGGCAGTCATTCACCATAAAGGAAAAAATCGGGATATTTACTGGGGTGGAATTTTTGATTATCCTGCTTTCGATTCTTTTTGATATCTGGGTTTTGAAATTTTCTCTGATTGATTTTAATGGGATTTTACAGAGCAATGCCGTAAGCAGCGAGCTTGTCCAGGCGGTGGAGAGAGAACGGGAGGTTTTTTACCAATATATCAGGGACCCGGAACACACGCCATACGATTTGCTGAACGAAGCCATGGGAGAGACCAGGAGGGCGGCGGAGGAGCTGCCGTCTGATTATAGCCGGCTTGGAGAACTGCGTTATGCGGAGACGGGATCTTTTCAGAATTTATATGAGGTTTACTGTCAGGAGCGGGATAGGCTTCTGGCGATGGAGGAACATAGCCCGGACTATATCAGCAGGCTCTATGAGGTTTATGATATGCAGAATTACCTGCACAAATATGCGCAGACCCTTATGACGGACACGCTGATGGATGGGAACCGAATCTACAGGCAGAAAGTGATGGCATTAGTGTGCGTTCCTTTCCTGGTAATCGTAGCGGGCGCACTGCTTTTTTTTGGAAGCGTGAATCTGGCAGTTGTTATGAATCATGCCATCATCCATCCGATTATGCAAATGGTGGAAGCCGCCCAGAAGATTGCGGAAAACGAGTTTTTTGTGGAGGATGTGAAGGTAGAGAATCAGGATGAGATCGGGGAGCTTGCCCATGCTTTTAATAAAATGAAATATGCCACCGGGGAATATATCCTCGCCTTAGAGGAGAGGCGTGAGACGTATGATCTGCTCCATGAGGAGGAAATGAAGAAACTTGAGACGGAGAAGCGCTTAGAGCTGATGCAGTTTGAGTTGTTAAAAAATCAGATGAATCCCCATTTTTTATTTAATACCTTAAATGTGATTGGGGGCATGGCCAATTTAGAGGAGGCGGAGACGACTGAAAAAATGATACGCTCCTTAAGCGCGCTGCTTCGGTATAATTTAAGGACGACAGAAGTGGAAGTTCCTTTGGAACAGGAGTTAAAAGTAGTCCGCGATTATATGTACTTACAGCAGATGCGTTTTGGAAGCCGCATATCCTATGAGATTGCCTGCGGGGCCGATCTGCAGATGATGTTTGTTCCTTCCTTTACGTTTCAGCCGTTGGTGGAGAATGCCATTATCCACGGGCTCTCGCCGAAGGAAGAGGGAGGGAAGATTCGCATCAGGATTTATCAGGGAACGGGGAAATTAAAAATCAATATTGGGGATAACGGTATTGGGATGGATGAGGCTGCCCTCTCGCGCCTTAGGGAGCGTCTGCTTCGCGGGAGTGCGGACCAAAGCGGCATTGGGCTTGGGAACATTTCGGAGCGCATCCGCACAATGTATCCTGAAGGAGGCATAGAAATTTATAGTAAGAAGAACGCGGGAACGGTGGTTCACATTGAGATTCCACTGGAAAATGCGGCGGAATGGGGAGGTGGGAAAGCATATGTATAGAGTTTTAATGGCCGATGATGAGCCGATTGAGCGGATGGTGGTGGCACGGACGATTGAAAAATATTTTGGCGGGCTGTTGGAGGTAGTGCAGGCAGTCAATGGCAGGGAGGCAGTGGAACTGTTTTTTGAAAAGGACTGCCACATTGCGCTTCTGGATATTGAGATGCCGGGGATGAATGGGCTTGAGGCGGCGGAACGGATTCGGGAGAGAAATAAGTCCTGCAGCATCATTTTTCTCACCGCCTTTGACGAGTTCCGTTATGCAAAGCGGGCCATTTCTGTAAAAGCACTGGATTACCTCTTGAAGCCTGGGAAGGATGAGGAGCTGGTGGCGGCTCTTGAGGAGGGAATCCGCATTGCGGAACAAAATGAAAAACCCAGAGGGGAGAAAGAGGCTGATTTGTCAGAGAACCAGGATCAAACAGAGCCGGAGGAGATTGTGGGAAATCTCCGTATGCAGGCGGTGGCGGAAAGCATACGGAACTATATTGACGCGCACTATATGGAAGAGATATCCCTCCAGACGATGGCGGGCGCGATGAACTATTCCGACGCCTATTTTTGCAAAATTTTTAAACAATGCTTTGATAAAAGTTTTATTTTGTATTTATCGGAATACCGTATAGAGAAAGCAAAACAGCTTTTGTCGGATATGGCGAGCAATGTGAAGGATATTAGCATCCAGGTGGGGTACCGGGACGCCAATTACTTTGCCAAAGTATTTAAGCGGATGGTTGGCATAACCCCGACAGAGTATCGGATGAAAGGATTGAGGGAACAGGGAAAGGCAGATGAGAAGTGAGAAAAATTGGCGGCGGCTGGGGATGGCGCTGACTTCCATGGCAATCGCTGCAGCGGCGGCAGCCGCAATGCTGCAATACAGAGCCGATAGAAAGGAGCCGGAGCCGGAATATGTCTTTTTCTACGCAGAAAACCAGGGAGAGGCGTATCCCACCACATTGGGGGCGTACCGCTTTGCAGAGCTGGTGGAGGAGAAAACAAAAGGGCGAATCCGCATTCTGGTGCAGGCGGAGGGTACGCTGGGAGCCGAGGATGAAGTAATCGATCAGATGCGTTACGGAGGCATTGATTTTGCCAGGGTTTCTTTGTCCCAGCTTTCAGAGTATATCCCGGAATTGCGCGTATTGATGATGCCCTATCTTTACACCGATTCGCAGCATATGTGGCGGGTGCTTGACGGGGAAATCGGAGAGCAGTTTCTGGAGAGCGTCAGCCAAAATCGCCTGGTGGGGCTTTCGTGGTATGATGCGGGGGCAAGAAATTTTTATAGTACGAGCAAACCGATTGCCTGTTTAGAAGATATTGCAGGGATGCGCATCCGCGTGCAGGAGTCGGAATTGATGGCGGACACGGTGGAAGCCCTTGGCGCAGTGGCTGTGCCGATGGCATACGCAGAGGTCTATTCCGCTCTTGAGCGGGGCATTGTGGATGGAGCGGAGAACAACTGGTCTTCCTATGAATCCATGAGCCACTATGAGGCGGCTCCCTATTACACAGTGGATGAACATATGCGCGTGCCGGAAATCCAGATATGCGCGCAGCATACCTGGGAGAAGCTGACCGAGGAAGACCGCAGGATCATTTTAGAATGTGCAAAGGAGTCCGCCCTGTATGAGCGGGAACTCTGGAAAGAGCAGGAAGAAATATCGAAACAGATTGTTACACAGCGCGGCACAAAAGTGGTAGAATTGTCTTTAGAGGAACGAAAACGGTTTCAGGAGGCGATGGAGGGCGTCTATGAAAAATACTGCCTGGATCAGATGGATATCATTGAGCGAATCATAGGAGAGAGTGCCGCGAATGAGAAAAAATGGAAAGAAGAAAGGGGTAACTGACAGATGGAGATGACATTAAGGTGGTATGGGAGCAAACATGATTCTGTGACGCTAGAGCAGATTCGGCAGATACCGGGGGTGAAGGGCGTGATTACCACGCTTTACGATTCGATGCCGGGAGAGGCATGGAAAGAGGAAGACATTGCAGCTATGATAGAGGAGGTAGAGGCGGCGGGGCTTCATGTAAGCGGCATTGAGAGTGTGAATGTCCATGACGCTATCAAGGTTGGTCTGCCGGAGCGGGAGGAATACATCGACAACTATATTACGACCTTAGAGCGGCTCGGCAAAGCGGGGATCCACCTGGTCTGCTATAATTTTATGCCGGTCTTTGACTGGACGAGGACAGAGCTTGCAAGAAAACGGCCCGACGGCTCTACCGTTCTCGCCTATACCCAGGCGGCCGTGGACGCCATCAAACCGGAGGAGATGTTCGCCTCCATTGGAAAGGATACAAACGGTTTTGTGATGCCGGGCTGGGAGCCGGAGCGCATGGCGCGGGTAAAAGAGCTTTTTGAACTGTATGCAGAGGTGGATGATGAAAAATTGTTCGCAAATTTGAGCTATTTCCTGGAGCGGATTATGCCTGTCTGCGATCAGTATGACATTAACATGGCAATTCATCCCGACGACCCGGCATGGAGCGTGTTTGGCCTGCCGCGCATTATCACCTGTAAGGAAAATATCCTGCGCATGATGAAGATGGTGGATAATCCACATAATGGCGTGACGTTCTGCTCCGGTTCTTATGGAACGAATCTTAAGAATGACCTGCCGGATATGATACGCTCCCTGAAAGGAAGAATCCATTTTGCCCATGTCAGAAATTTAAAATTTCATTCTCCCACGGACTTTGAGGAGGCGGCGCATCTTTCCTCCGACGGGACGTTTGATATGTATGAAATCATGAAAGCGCTTTACGATATCGGATTTGACGGGCCCATCCGTCCGGATCATGGGCGCATGATCTGGGGCGAAGTGGCGATGCCAGGCTATGGCCTTTATGACAGGGCGCTTGGGGCGGCTTACTTAAACGGTCTGTGGGAGGCAATCGAAAAATCACAGACCAGAAAATAAGGCAAATAATAGAGAATCACTTGGCGCAAAAGGCGCAGAATCGAGGAAGCTATGAGATTATCAGAGGCAGGAATCAAAGGGACGGACTGGAAGGCATTGGGGTATGGCGTTCCGGAGTATGACAGAGAGGCGGTGCGGGCGCGCACGATGGAAGCGCCCTTTTGGATTCATTTTGGGGCGGGCAATATTTTCCGGGCGTTTCAGGCAAGGGCAGTACAAAGGCTTTTGAATGAGGGAAAACTTGACCGGGGCTTAATCGTGGCGGAAGGCTACGACTATGAGATTATTGAAAAAATAAACCGCCCCCATGAAGATTTGGGGATTGCAGTCACCTTAAAGGCGGACGGCAGTATGGAAAAGGAGATTGTGGGGAGCGTGGTGGAATCCCTTTGTTTGGACAGCGCAAGGGAGGCGGAATACGAGCGTCTGAAAGAAATCTTTGCAAAGGAATCGCTGCAGATGGCGACCTTTACCATTACGGAGAAGGGATATTGCCTGTCAGACGGCACAGGTGCTTTTTTGCCTGACGTGGAGCGGGATTTGAAACAAGGGCCAGAGAAGCCGGCAAGCTATATCGGAAAAGTGGCGTCGTTGCTGTATGAACGCTTTTTAAAGGGAGCGTTTCCCATTGCCATGGTGAGTATGGATAACTGCTCCCATAATGGGGATAAATTGTTTGAAGCAGTCACGGCATTTGCAGAAAAATGGCAGGAACAGGGACTGGTGGAGAACGGTTTTTTGGAATATGTACAGGATAAAAAGAAAGTCAGCTTTCCCTGGACGATGATAGATAAGATTACGCCGCGGCCGGATCAGGGCGTGGAGGAGATTCTCGCCGCTGACTGGGGCGAGGAGCTGCATCCTGTCATTACGGAAAAAAATACATACGCCGCCCCCTTTGCCAATGCGGAGGAATGCGAATATCTGGTCATTGAGGATGATTTCCCAAACGGTAGGGAGGCATTGGAGCAGGGAGGATTTATTTTCACAGACCGCGCCACTGTAGACAAGGTGGAGAAGATGAAGGTCTGCACCTGCCTGAACCCACTGCATACGGCGTTAGCTGTGTTTGGCTGTCTGTTAGGCTATGAGCGGATTTCAGAGGAAATGAAAGATCCGCAGCTGAAAAAACTGGTTGAGGCCATCGGCTATCAGGAGGGGCTTCCGGTGGCGGCGGATCCGGGGATTCTTTCTCCAAAGCAATTTATTGACGAGGTAGTGGGAAAAAGGATCCCAAACCCATTTATGCCGGATACGCCCTGGCGCATTGCCACGGATACGTCGCAGAAACTTGCGATCCGTTTTGGGGAGACGATCAAAGCCTACCGGAAATCTCCGGATCTGGATGTGAAAGCATTGGAAAAAATTCCCTTGGTGTTCGCAGGATGGCTCCGCTACCTGATGGGCGTGAATGATCAGGGGGAAACATTTGCATTAAGCCCCGATCCAATGCTAAGGGAACTAAAGCCGCTGATGGCGGAGGTTTCCCTTGGGGAGACAGAAAACCTTTCTGCGCTGAAGCCGATTTTATCCGAGGAAAGGATTTTTGGGGTGAATTTATACGATGTGGGTTTGGGAGAACGTGTCGAAGCATATTTTAAAGAAATGAATGCCGGCGTGGGCGCGATACGGATGACGTTGGAAAAATACTGCCGTTAGGAGTGAAAAGAGGAAAAGATGGAGTTCTGGAAGGATAAGAGGAAAAAACAACAGTTTCTTTGCAGCTACAGTGTGTTTGCCATCAATGGGATGTTAGCCCTTTCCATTGGTTCGCTGCTTCCCTTTCTGCGGGAGGCGCGGGGGTTGGATTATGCCTTTTGCGGGCTGATTGTCAGCCTGCATTCGGTGGGCAACCTGGTTTCCAGCTTTGCAGCGGGTGCGCTCCCGCTGATGATTGGGCGCAGGAAGAGCATCCTGCTATTCAATGCGTTTTTTGCGCTTGCCTATCTGCTGATTATTTTGAGCGGAAACAATGTATGGATTGCGTTGGCATTTTTCATGACAGGGCTTGCCAGGGGAGCGACGAGCAATTTTTGCAATGCGGTCGTTAATCAGTTAGCCCCGGGCAAGGCAGGGATGATTAACGGGCTGCACGCTATGTTTTCCATAGGGGCGTTCCTCTTCCCCGTCCTGTTGACGGCGCTTACCAGGTCGAATGCTGGCAACTGGGTGATTGCCTGCTATTTTATGCTATTTATGGGAATTTTAAGCTGGTGTCTGTATGCCTTGATTCCCCTGGAGCCTGATAAGCTGGAAAAGAAAGAGAAAGAAAATAATTTCGGATTTTTTCGGGAACCGTTCTTTTATTTATGTACGGCAACCTTGTTTTTTTATCTGTGTGCGGAGCAGGGCGTCATCGGATGGATGGTCACTTATTTTAAGGACACAGGGATACTTGACGCGTCGCTCTCGCAGATGACGGCGAGCGTGCTCTGGATTATGATATTGGCGGGGCGCCTGACGACTGTGTGGCTTTCGTCAAGGTTTAAGAAGGAGCGGCTTTTGCTCGTCATGGGAGTGGGAGTCCTAATGTTTTTCTTCCTATTATTATTTAGCGGAAGTATGCCGATGATTGTATTTGGGATTATGGGCTTTGGATACAGTATGTCTGGTATTTATCCCACTACGGTTTCGTTTACCGGACGGATGATCCAGAAATACCCCATGGCATGGAGCTTCATCCTTTCCATCGCCAGTGTCGGCTCCATCCTGATGCCATCGGTGATAGGGAGGATTGCTGAGGCGGCGGGCATTTTTTACGGTATGAGCTCCATCGTGGCTGTGGTAGTCATTGATTTTGGGTGCATCATCGGACTCAATTTGGTGGTGGGGAAACGGCGCGCCAAAGGTGAGAGGATAGATTAAGAAAGGGCAGGTATTATTTATGAAAACAAAGAAAAATCAGATTTGGAATTTTAATAGAGAAATTGAGGCGGAGAATTGTGCAGAGGGCGTAAACCGAAAAATTCTTGCTTATGCCGATGAGATTATGTGTGTGGAGAATCATTTTGAGAAGGGGGCCGTGGGAGCCTTGCACAAACATCCCCACACGCAGGTGACTTATGTGGCGTCCGGGCAGTTTGAGTTTGAAGTGGGCGGCGAGAAAAAAATTGTAAAACAGGGGGATGTGCTGCTGAAAAGAAATTCTATTCCCCATGGGTGCGTCTGCTTAGAGGAGGGCGTGCTGGTGGATATCTTTACGCCGATGAGGGAAGAGTTTGTCTAGGGAAACGATTTGAGGGGGCCGCATGGACGGAAAAATACTGTATGTATCGGATTTGGACGGAACGCTGCTGCGGAGCGATGAGAGGACATCGGATTACACCAATGAGGTGATTAATGGCATGACGGCCAGGGGAATGCTGTTCTCTTACGCCACCGCCCGTTCTATCTATACCGCAAAAAAAGTGACGGAGGGATTAGAGGCAAAGATCCCCCTGATTGTGTACAATGGAGCTTTGATTATGGACAATCAGACAGGGGAGGTAATAGATGCCAATTATTTTGATGAGGGCGTTTATGCGCTTTTGGAGCATTTATTTGCTGCAGGCGTCTATCCTATCGTATATGCGTTCCTGGAAGGAGCGGAACGGTTTTCGTATATAGAACGAAAATGTTCCAAGGGGATGTTGGAGTTTCTGGCGACCAGAAGGGACAGGAGGAGGCGTCCGGTCGAGACAGAGGAAGAACTGCTTGCGGGGAATATTTTTTATATTACCTGCATCGATACTTCCGAAAAACTGCTGCCTTTCTATGAGCAATATAAAGACAACTATCATTGCGTTTATCAAAAGGATATTTATTCCGGGGAACAATGGTTAGAAATCATGCCCCCTGAGACGACAAAAGCAATGGCGGCAATGAAATTGAAAGCGATGCTGGGATGTGAAAAAATTGTGGCATTCGGAGATGGCATCAACGATATGGAATTGTTCCAGATGGCAGACGAAAGTTATGCGGTGGAAAATGCCGCCGCGGAATTAAAGCAGATCGCCACGGGCATTATTGAGGGGAATCAGAGGGATGGCGTGGCAAAATGGATAGAAGCCAATGTGATCCTCTAACAGCGATACAAACCGGATGATGCCTGGAATAGGAAAAGAAAGGTTTTTTTCGGAGCTGTAAAGTTGTGTTGGAGATGGAAAGGGTGCAGAACGCCCGTTCATGAGCAATCCGCTTACGATAGTAAGCTTTGAAGCACCGTAGTGCGGGATTGCGAATGGCGTGGGCTGAACTGTTACTCAAAAAGGAAATAAATATGAAATCGAAACCTAAGAAGACGAAACCTAAGAAGAAAAAGATTTTATTGATGATAGTATCTATCGTGATTGCGCTCATCATTGCGGGCGATTGGGGATTGTCTGTAATGATATACAACGAGAATTTTAACCAGCGATTTGAAAGTTATGAGCCGCTTATGCTGTATGTGGATGATTTTGACGGATTGCAGCGCACAAAATATGAGTTTTCTTCCAACAAAGGACAGAAACTGACAGGATATATGTACAGTTCTGGGGAAAATCAGGCCGGCATTATCGTAATGGCACATGGCTTTGGCGGAGGCGGGCATAATTCTTACATGGATTGTGCGGATTATTTTGCCC